>JBKHBA010000099.1:0-8740 GCA_046542595.1 Bacteroidales bacterium
GATATTAAAAGAAGCAGGCATAAACACGTCAGGTAGTGGGGGGTATGGGGTTCTGTTATTATGTGTTATGCCTGCTCCCCGAGGAGCATAAAGACAGTCTGATTAGTATTTTGTTAAAATACCTTTATACTCTTTGCGGATTAAAAATAAAGGGCCTGCTATTATGATGAAATACCCAATACCGGGTATTTCAATAATATGTTTCCGGTTTAATTTTTACTTACAGTGGAGGGGTTCAGATATGAGCTTTGCCTTTGCGGTGATCATTATTGCTGTCTGTCTTATTGTTATGGATGGTCATACTGATGCCGTTATCTTTTCTTTGGGGGGAATATTACAAGGATTTCCTTTGTTGACCCCAGTCGCAGTTTTTTTATTATCCTGCGCCTGTATGTGTAGACCGTTTCGGAAGATATATTCATCCTGGATGCTATCTCGTGGCTGGTAAGACAATGCCTTAGCAGGTCCAGCACCTCTTTCTCCCGGGATGTGAGTGTTTCAAGAAGACCCTTTTGCTGATAAAAATGCCTGTCCCTGTTCTTTTCTGTTATCCTGTTAAGTGTGTCTTCCAGGTCTGTTCTGGACACGGGTTTCAGCAGGTAATCAAATGCACTTTTTTTTATTGCCTGTATAGCGTATTTTTCATGTGCCGTTACGAATATGATCAGGGGTTTATAGTTTCCTTTCCTTATCCTGTTTATAACATCTATACCGGTATATCCCGGCATTTCCACATCAATAAAAAGTATACCCGGGCGGTTACTGAGTATCAGGGAGATTGCTTTCTCCGGTGATGTTTCCGAACCGGCATGCCTGAAGGCGGGATATGATTTCATCAGCTCCTCCATTCTTTCCACGGCATGAGGGTCATCATCGAGTATAAAATAAGATCTATACATTACATAGATATTTTTACGCTTGTACTTTTAGGCCTGGGAATAAAAAAGCTGTATTTTATTGTATTGCCTGATTTCACGTATTGACCTGACTTAAGTCATAAATATATGATTTTAAATCGAAAAATAAAAGGATACAGTCGAAAAGTCTGCTAAAATCAGCTTAGCTCTTTGTGTCTGAAACAGGAAACAAGATGATCGTTTACCATACCTGTTGCCTGCATATGTGCATAAACAATGGTTGATCCGGTGAATTTAAACCCCTTCTTCTTTAAATCCCTGCTTATTTTATCTGACAGCGGGGTTTTTGAGGGAAGTTCGCCGGATGTACGGAAATGGTTGATTATGGGTTTGCCCCCGGTAAAGCCCCATATATAATTACTGAAGGAGCCATATTGTTTTTGTACTTTAATAAAAGCCCGGGCATTATTTATTATTGCAAGTATTTTAAGCCGGTTGCGTATTATACCGCTGTTGGCCAGCAGCCCGTCCACCTTCTTTTCATCATAGACGGCGATCAGCCTGTAATCGAAATCATCTAAAGCCACCCTGAAATTCTCCCTTTTCTTAAGTATGGTAAGCCAACTCAGGCCGGCCTGGAAAGATTCCAGTGCAAGGAACTCAAACAATCTGCGATCATCATATACAGGAACACCCCATTCTTTATCGTGGTATTCAATATACAGCCGGTCATTGCCGCACCATCCGCATCTGTGCTTTATGTCGATAATATTATTCTTCACCCATTATATTGAGTACTGCCACATAGAAGTCTTTGTCAACCCTCAGCTCGCAGGGCTCAATGCCTTCAATAAATGACCATCCCCTGTCCCTGAATTCAAGCCATCTTTCTTCTCCGTCCAGGTATATTTTCAAAGGCATATCAAAGCCGTTTACTGTGTTTCCCCACCTGTACCTCAGGCCTCCGTCAATAAACCTGTATTCAAAAACGGGGATATCGGTATTGCGCAGGAACTGGTCAAAGACGGGTGCCAGGGAGAAATCAGTATGTTCTTCCATATATCCCTCTATCTGTTCAGTTGTCACTGTCTGGTGCCAGAATGTTTCATTGAGTCCGCGCAATATATCCCTCCATTTTTCATCATCATCCACTACCTGCCTTATCATATGCAGCATGGTAGCCCCCTTCTGGTACATATCACCAGAGCCGGAACGGTTGACATTATAGGTGCCTATTATGTTGCGATCGTTATTTATATTTGAACGTACGCCCCTGAGGTATTCAAAGCCTGCTTCCTTTCCGTACCAGTATTCCACGTACAGACCTTCCGAATAGGCTATAAAACTTTCATGTATCCACATATCTGCTATATCCATGTAGGTAATATTATTCGCAAACCATTCATGACCTGATTCATGGATGATGATAAAATCAAATTTTTCACCCCATCCGGTACCGCTTACGTCCCTTCCCAGGTATCCGTTCATATACCTGTTGCCATATGTTACCGAGCTCTGGTGTTCCATTCCCAGGTAGGGTGCTTCAACAAGTTTATATCCGTCCTCATAAAAGGGGTAGGGGCCGAACCAGTGCTCGAAGGCTTCGAGCATCATCGGGACCTGCTTAAAATGTTCCTTTGCCTTATTAAGATTATAGCTCAGAACATAATAGTCGCAATCAAGATTGCCCAGCTCTCCTTTATATGTTTCGCCGAAATGAACATAATCGCCCACATTGATATTGACACCGTAATTATTTATGGGGTTTGACACATACCAGTGCCAGGTCTTTGTGCCGTCAGCATTTTCCGTAAGCCCTTTATACCTGCCGTTGGATACGTTCATAAGGTTGCCGGGGGTTGTGACACTGAAGCTCATACTGTCCGGTTCGTCATACATATGGTCCTTGCAGGGCCACCATATGCTTGCTCCTCCTCCCTGGCATGCTGATGCATAGAAAGGCTTGCCGTTTTTGTCGTAATCCCATGTAATCCCATCATCCCAGGGCGGACGGTGGCTTACCTTAGGCTTTCCTTCATAATGCACTTTTATCTCCCTGGATTCACCAGGCCGCTGCTTTTTTTTCAGTCTTACAAACCAGGCATTGCCATCCTGTGTAAATTCAAGATCTCTGCCGGCCTGGCTTATCTTTGTGATCCTCAGGGGTGGCTGGAGGTCTACCTGCATAAGGTTATGGGGATGGATAACCTCGTAGCGGATGACTACATGTCCGGAGAGTGAGGAGTCGGCCGGACTGGTACTTATATCAAGATGATAGAAGGTAAGATCCCACCATTCCCTTTCGGGTGTTATTGATCCGCGCAGCGTGTCCTGCCTGGTCAGTGGTCTGCCGCTCTGTGAGAAAACATTCATGCTGAGTAGGAGCAGGATGAAAATGATTGAAAAAAATCTGTTGATCATAGTAGTATTGTTTTAAGTGGGCATATCATACCTTAATGTCTGAAGCTTACTGTTTGGCTGATCATAGCTGTTTGATCTCAGGCGGATATATCATACTTTAATGTTTGGAGCTTTTTGTTTGGCTGATCATAGCTGTTTGATCTCAGGCGGTGCTCACTTCCGGGAGTGCCGCTATAGTCATTAATTAGTTAATAAGTTTTATTCAGGATCAGTTAACATGACGGTAAACCCTTACCCAGTCAATCTCCATTGAACTGGAACCTGTAATGGGATTGTCGAGTCCACCCGAAAAGTTGATATACATGGGTTCTCCAGGTATATCCGAAGTCTGGCTGAAGACCTCATAATCATTGATCTTCCATACTATTTTGCCGGCAGTCCATTCCAGGGTGTAGATATAAAAATCCTTGCCGTATTTTGACCCGATGGATGTTTTGGCTGATTTTTTACCGTTGGCAAACAAATCCATCCATACCTTGCCTTTATCGCTGCGGCACACATCGATATGGGGTGTTACCTTATCGGCAAGAAGGTAAAAGGCATGTCTCGGACCTGAAGCTGTGTTCAGCTTAACCTTGGCTTTAAAGATGCCGTATTTCTGGCGAAAACTCTTTCCTGTATTGATTATGCCGCTGGTAAAATCAAACTCTTTTTTTCTGAAGCCGCCCATTTCAGGGTTCCATACTTTACCTTCTTTCTTTTCAGGACGCGTGCTTATCCTGAGTATGCTGCTGCCTATATCAAAATTATCCGATTCTGTATAACAGTGAAGGTCATTTTCAAGTGAATACCTGTCGTTCAGCAGCCTGTCGCCCCAGTAATGACTTGTAAGCCATTTTTTTGTGTCCAGGCTGTTTTCATCGAACTCATCACTGAATGTTAATTCCCTGTTCCTGATGAAATCAAATTTATCGGAATCCTTAACCTTGAAATACCAGTTTATATCATTACTTTTTTTGAGCTTTTCATATTCCTGCTCCATCTGGTAAAGATCGGATTTCTCGAAACGCTTTTTATCAAGGAGGTATTCTTTCCTTTCCTTAAATTCATCCGTTTGCAGGTACTGCTTTAGTTCTTCATGCCTTGATACTTTCTGTGAGCCCTTGAGCTTTTCGAAATTTGCCAGCTCTTTGGAGTTTTTAAACTTATAAAAGAACTTAATATCCGGGTCGTTCTTCAGTTTCCTGTATTCCTGCAGCAGCTTATATTCCTCTGTGTCTTTAAAAGTGACCGGCTTCATGTTCTTCTTCTGAAGAAATGCATCCGAGTTGATGAATTCGCCAAGGGCAATATACCTGTTTATGCTTGCAAGCTCTTTCAGCTTCTGCGCTTCCTCTGTCTTTCCCTTCTTCATAAGCTTATTATAAGCCTTAACATTTGAATCGGACCTGAGCTTTTTATATTCTTTCTGCTTGTTATACTCTTCGGTTGATTTGAAGGTTATAGGTTTCATCTTCTGCTTATCCTTGAACCCGGGAGAGTTAACAATTTTTTCCAGCTCTTCGAAACGCTTTATCTTATCCGAGCCTTCCAGCTCCCTGTATTTCTTCAGGTCCACACTGTCGCGGGTCTTAAAATACATTGCCAGATCCTTGCTCTTATTCAGCTTTTTGAATTCTTCCTGCTTATTATATTCTTCTGAATCCTTAAAGCTGAGACCTTCTATGTGTTTCTTCTTTGTCTGGAAATCCGTTGATTTGATACGCTCATCCAGTTCATTGAAGCGTTTCAGTTCATCGGACTCAGAGAATTTTTTGAGTTTTTCAAATTCTTCGATAAGGGCATTTTCTTCCTGCTCTATCTTTGATGTTGAGGGGATTAATCCAAGGGTCAGTTTGAGCTTAGCCATTGCTGAAAATGTTTGTATATAACCTGTTAAAGATAAAAAATCTTTCAAAAATAAAACATTAATAGCGGATAATTATTGTACAGGCATCTCTTCATGTGGGTATTTGCCTGTATTTACCCCTGTAAATTGCTCATGCAGTCTACTTAAAGTGAGTTGTGACAATGCTCTTACGGTAAAAAAAACTTGACAAATGAATTTCTGTGTTATATATTTGACTGACCGTTCAATCAAAAAATAAATGATTAATAGGACATATCAGGAAAAAGATGCCAAGAACAGCCAGTCAATATGAGAATATACGTGAGGAGAGGAAGGCGCTTATTATGCGTACTGCCCTTAAACTGTTTGCCCGCAATGGATATTACGGTACAACAATAAGCAGTATAGCAGCAAAGGCAGGTATGTCCAAGGGCCTGTTATATAATTATTTTAAAAGCAAGGAGGAACTGATAAAAACCATTATTTTTTCAGGACTTGAAAATATTGAACGTTTGCTTGACCCTGACGCCGACGGCATAATAAGTTATAAGGAAATGGAATCCTTGCTTGACCGTTTCTTCAGCCTGCTGGAGGAGGACCTGCTATACTGGAGGCTTTATTTTTCTTTGTTTGTGCAGTCACCCGTAATAGCCCTTGTGGAGGACAGGCTCACAGAAGTGATGCAGAATTATACAGGAATGCTTCAGGCGTATTTTGAATCACAGGGTTATGACGACCCTCTTTCGGAAGCATTGCTGTTTGGGGCATTGCTTGATGGTATAGGGTTTAATTATATTAGTAACCCGGAATTATTCCCGGTGGAGGGAATAAAGAAGGCAATACTCAGCAAATACAGGTAAAAAAGATCAGGATGAAAGGAACGAATTTATGCCATTCAAAATTTTTTGACATTTTTTGTGCAGGAAATTTTAAACAGGTAAAGGTAAAAGGAACGGGCTCAGGCTATGCAAAAAATCCGGAACGGATAAAAAACATATTGTATATACTGATCCTGCTGCATTTTACCGGTCCGTCACTGTATGCCCAGGATGCAAAGGATATAGTGGAGAGGGCCAATGAAAAGATAAACGGTGAGAAATCTGGCTATTCGGTAATGTCAATGACCATTATACGCCCTGAATGGGAGCGGACTCTTGAGTTTAAAGGCTGGACGCTCGGGACTGATTATGCACTTACCGTTATCACCTCTCCTGCCCGCGACAGGGGACAGGCTTATCTTAAAAGAGCCTCAGAGATGTGGAGCTGGAACCCGGATATCAGCAGGATGATAAAACTCCCGCCCGCCATGATGTCGCAGGGTTGGATGGGCTCTGATTATACAAATGACGATATTCTCAGAGAATCATCAGTTGTAGAAGACTATAATCATGAGATAATAGCTGAGGAAGAGATTGAGGGCAGACTGTGCTATAAGATCAGGCTGACGGCAAAAGAAGGCGCAACGGTGATCTGGGGCCACCAGTTAAGGTGGATAAGCAAAGAGGATTATCTGTTTCTTAAAGCCGAACTGTATGATGAGGAGGGATACCTTGTAAGAACAGAGCTGGGAAAGGAAATAAAAACAAGGGATGGACGTCTTATACCTACTGTGATGGAGATAATACCGGAAGATGAGGAGGGATATAAAACCATTGTTGAAATAAAGGAGATAAAGTTTAATATCACCGTTGAAGATGGTTTTTTCTCGCAGCAGAATCTTCAGAGAGCGGACAGGCTGATAAATAAAAAATATTGAACATATGAATAATTACAGGATAGCCTGGAGAAACCTTTGGAGAAACAGGCGAAGGACAATTATAACTGCTGCTTCTGTGTTCTTCGCCGTATTCTTTGCCTTGATTATGAGATCTTTACAGCTGGGCACTTATGATTATATGTATAAGAGTATTATAGAGTCATATTCAGGTTATATACAGGTGCAGGATCAGGATTACCGGGAGAATAAGACAGTGGACAATGTATTTGAAGAAACTTCCCGGCTGAGGCAGGTAATCAAAGAGGATGAAAATGTCAGTGACCTTATTCCGCGTTTTGAATCCTTTGCCCTGGCTTCCAGCGGTACGCAGTCAAAAGGCGTTATGGTGATGGGCATTGATCCTCAAAAGGAGCTTTTATTATCCGGTGTGAAGGACCGGCTTGTAAAATACAGGCTTACCGGCGAAGCGGTAAAAGAGATCAAATCAGAAGATATCCCGGATTATCTTAAAAAGAATCTTGATCTTTTTGAGGGCAACGCTTATTCGGGTGATGGCCGGCTGCAACTTGACCTTGATATAAAGGATGATGATGAGGATGAACTGATGCCCCTGTTCAGGAAATATGCAGCTGTGAATAACTCTTATTTCAGTATGGGTGATAATGCGGCCCTTGTTGGCGACAGGTTATCAAGGTACCTTGGACTTGAAAAGGGAGATACCATAATACTTGTCGGACAGGCCTATCACGGACATTCTGCTGCGGGGAAGTATTCCATTGCAGGTATTGTAAACATGCCAAATCCCGAGCTGGATAATAAGCTGGTCTACCTGCCTGTTGATGTTTGCCAGGAGTTATATTATGCCTCGGGCAAACTGACCTCAATGGTAATACATCTTAAGGATAATGATGATAAGGCTATAGAGAACACAATGTTGCGGCTGGATAAAAAGCTTGATGACCCATACCGTATACTGGGATGGAAAGAGATGAACAGCACACTTGTGCAGCAGCTGGAAGCGGACAATAAAAGCGGGCTGATAATGATAGGCATACTTTACCTTGTCATCGCCTTCGGTGTTTTCGGCACTGTATTGATGATGACCGCTGAGAGAAGAAGGGAGTTTGGTGTGCTGGTGGCTATAGGGATGCAGAAGACAAAGCTGGCAGCCGTAATGGTTTACGAGATGCTGTATATAGGCCTGCTTGGTATATTATCGGGTGTTGCAGTATCAGTGCCGGTGATAATTTACGGCTACCATAATCCCATACATTTTTCGGCCAGGCTGGCCAAGATATTTGAGGATTATGGTTTTGAACCGGTAATGGCTTTTAAGTGGATAGATAATTATTTCCTCTCACAGTCGCTGGTAGTATCGGTTATCGTACTGCTTGCAGTGATATATCCTGTAATAAATATATGGAAGATGAAAGAAGTAAACGCTCTGAGAGCATAAAAAGCATTTAAGATGATTACAAAAACTGCCTGGAAGAATGTATGGAGGAACAGGACCAGGAGCCTTGTTGTTATTACTGCAGTTACCATAGGTATCTTTGCCGGTGTCTTTGCTGTAGCAGTTATGAACGGCGCCATTGATCAAAGGATAGATTCGGCCATTGATAATGAGATTTCTCATATACAGATAACAGCCAAAGGCTTCAGGATAAATAATGACCTTGATTCCTATATTGACAGTGTGGAAAATATAAGAGAGCGCATTTCCGGCCTTGAGGAAGTGGAGGCTGTGTGCAACAGGTTGTTTGTTGTGGGAATGGCAAATACAGCCAGAAAGAGTACAGGTGTTAAAATTACAGGGATAATACCGGAGCAGGAAAGGGATGTTTTTAAACTGCATGATGAACTGGTGCCTGGTACGGGCAGTTATTTTGAGCAGGATGATAACTCCGGGCTTGCCTA
>JBKHBA010000100.1:0-8732 GCA_046542595.1 Bacteroidales bacterium
CTGTGGAAAAATCTCATTCACTGGGTAAAACAGGAGAACAGCTGGCCGCTGATTACCTGAGGGACAAGGGCTGCCGTATTCTCGAAAGAAACTGGACCACAGGTCACAGGGAGGTAGATATCATTGCTGAAGATGATGAATTCATAATATTTATTGAGGTAAAAACAA
The DNA here is from genome assembly GCA_046542595.1 of Bacteroidales bacterium. Lineage (GTDB taxonomy): Bacteria > Bacteroidota > Bacteroidia > Bacteroidales > VadinHA17 > UBA9300. The sequence continues at coordinate 169 of JBKHBA010000100.1, forward strand.
GAAGGCCTGATTTTCAGCTGCACCCGCGGGAGGCTGTATCGGTACCCAAGCAAAGAAATATTATACATGTGGCACAGGTATATCTCCTGGCCCATGAATGTGAAAAAGAAGCCCGGTTTGATATTATATCAGTAGTAAGCGATGGTTCTGAGCACAGGATTGAGCATATCGAGGATGCGTTTTATCCGACACTGTAAGTCTGTGAAGGGAGAAGGGATACAATGAGGAAAAAACCGGTGAAGAACTATTGAAGCTGAAAGGACAAACAATCATGTTTAGTAACATTTTTTCTGCAACTGTCGCAATAAAACCTTATTTTGGTGCTTAAAATATAATAAAACTAAAACCATATTTTATGAAATCACGGATTATAAGCGTTTTACTTATTGCATTCCTTTTTCTCAATGCCAGTGCGCAACCTGGGAAAAATGCAAAAACTAATGGCTACCAGTTCAAAACACTGGTAAGCCTTGATGCCACACCCGTTAAAAACCAGTCGCGCACCGGTACATGCTGGTGCTTTGCCACAACATCATTCATTGAGTCGGAACTAATGCGTATGGGCAAGGGTGAATACGACCTTTCAGAGATGTTTGTAGTACGTCATAACTATGTCGACAGGCTGCAGGACAATTACCTCAGAAGGGGCAAGGGCAACCTGGGCCCGGGAAGTCTTTCCCACGACTGGATGGAGGTGTTCTCGGATCACGGCATGGTACCTGAAGAAGTGTACACGGGTATAAACTACGACTCCGAAACACATAACCACAGTGAGCTGCAGTCATTTATCAATGCCGTAGCCGAAGTGCCGGTAAAGATGAGAAATGAATCCAAAGAGTATCACGAGATAGTTGATGCCGTTCTTGACACCTACCTGGGGGAAATACCGGAAAGCTTTAACTACAAGGGTACAACCTACACACCGCAGACTTTCGCGGCCAGCCTTGACATAAACCCTGATGATTATGTTCAGATTACATCATTCTCACACTTCCCTTTCTACACAAAAGGGCAGGTTGAGGTACCCGATAACTGGAGACATGAAAAGATGTATAATGTTCCTGTAGATGAACTGGTGGAAATAATGGACTATGCCCTCAATAACGGTTATACAGTTGACTGGGACGGTGATGTGAGCGAAAAAGGATTCTCACATACCAACGGGGTAGCTATCAACCCGGATGTAACCAGTCCCGAAGACCTTTCAGGTACTGACAGGGCCAGGTTTGAAGATATGTCACCCTCGGAGAGACTCGAAGAAGTATATAAATTCGAAAAACCATTCCCGGAGGTTGATGTCACACAGGAAATAAGGCAGGAAGGATATGAAAGTTTCGTTACAACAGACGATCACCTGATGCATGTAACAGGTATTGTAGAGGACCAGAACGGAACAAAGTACTATATCACCAAAAACTCATGGGGTACGGCACGCAACAGCTTTGGCGGCTACCTCAATATGTCAGAAAGCTATGTTAAGGCCAAGGTGATTTTTATTATGGTGCATAAAGATGCAGTACCTGCTGCCATAAGGGGTAAACTGGGAATCTGATTATCCGCGCAGATACTGTTAATTATTAAAAACAGAGGCCGTCCCGGGAACATATCCGGGACGGTTTTTTTTATATCCCTGGCGGCTTTAATATCTATGCATGACTAAATCACTTTTGAGGCAGCCACCTTTTTACGGTCGCCATAAGCTGTGTTTTTCTTAATAAATAGATAAAAAATTAAGGAGCCCCGCTCCCATTGCAGGCGGACCAGGAGCTCCTTAACGACTTCAGCAGCGAGATAAATGCAGCGATCTAATGTATCTCATGCAAAGACCAGGGCTTTGCACCGATGATTCTTCCATGCCCACCGGCTGTTGAAAAAGGCAGTAAAAAGGTAGCGCCTCCCCCGGACCCTTAATCACCAGGGGGGGGTTAAAGCGCGCTATTCGGTTAACGGATAAAGCCATCAGTCACGGATTCAAATTAATATTACAAACATTTTGAATATGCAATATCAGTGAGTGAACAAATAATTTCCAAAAATCACTTATGTTATACAACATGTTTTTGATTTTTTTGTAAGTGGCGGCCGGCCGTTTCAGACGGCCAGCAGGTTACAGCCCCTGATATCTGAATTGTCAAAGCGGCCGCTGACAGCAAAACCGCCATCAGGGTATGAGAGCCCCAGGTCGGATGTTTCAATAAAGGAGCATGAATGGATATTAGCCAGGTCAATAATATTGATACCTCCTGTTTTCCCCTGCGGTAAAAGGGAGAAAGGATCATGGGGATCGCGTATCAGCACCTTCATCCAGGGCGGACAGTGATATATCCCGTCTCCTCCTGAATAAGCCTGGCTCAGCAGCTCGGTCATGCCATATTCCGAATGTATGTTTTCCGTACCGAGCCCTTCCTTCAGCAGCTTATGAAGTTCCTCCCTTGTCATCTCCCTGCGCCTGCCCTTCATTCCGCCTGTCTCCATCACAATATGCCCTCTCATGCTCAGGTCTGCATATTCAGCAAAGTCCAGCAGGGCATAGCTCACCCCCAGCAGCAGTATCTTCCTGTCCCCTCCCTTCAGATGCTCAATGCCCTGTTTCAGCGAATCATAATCATACATAAAAAAGCCGCTGTGGACTGAGCCCGACATACTGATAAGCCTTTCGGCCATAAAGACCAGTGAGGATTCTCCCTGCTCAAGGTAGGAAGGCAAAAGGGCCATTATCACATAGCCGGCGGGATTGCCATAAAATATATTGAAACAGCGGCTCAGGCTCCGCTCATAGACAGACAGATCGGCAACATAATGCCTGCTCCTTTGCATCCCGGTGGTGCCGCTGCTGACAAAAACCTTTTCGGCCTCCTTTCCCCCGCTAATAATCTTTCTGTCGCGGAAAAGCGATACAGGCAGGAAAGGTATGGCGCTCAGCCTGTTAACCTTTCCCGGATCAACACCCAGCTGCTTAAGCCATAATGAGTACAGTGGATTATTTTCTGACTGGTACCTGAAAATTCTCAGGGCCGCAGCTTCAAAATCCTTTCCTGTTGATATACTGAATACTTCATCCGGAAGTGCATCCATCACTGCTAAAAAGTGCTTGAGCCGTCAGGCTGTATATGCCAGGCCGCCGTCACCTCAGCATAAGGTACGCCTCCGGCATCCTCAAGCAACAGCTTCTTTATCATAAACCTGGCATAATTATCCTCCTGCGTTTTAAAAAGCCATACCTGGTTTACCCTGATCCCGTCGGCAGACAGCACCCAGTCATATGATGCCGGCTCAATCTCCTTCAGCTCATTAAAAAAAGCTCCTGCCTCCTCCGCCGTGTCAAACTCACCGGCCAGTGCAAAGGATTCCGCCAGCATGGGTGTATCAAGGTAAGCACCCTCTATATCTCCCCCTGCATCCGTACGGGCATGAACGGTGATATCCGGTCCGGGCACATCACTGGTCTTCAGCTTACGTCCCTGCTCAAAAGAAAAGCCTATAGCATAGTACGGACCCTGCCCGTAAAGAGTATTGTCAATGGTAAACTCACCGGAGGTCAGCTGTTCAGGCTCCTTCTCGCATGAAGTAAGCAATCCTGGTAGCAACAGGACGGCAGCAGTTAATATTTTTAGCGTATAGCCCATAGTCTTATTATGCTTCTTTCCTGATCGCGGCAATGCCCGGAAGCTCCTTGCCCTCCATGTATTCGAGCATGGCACCGCCTCCTGTTGACACATAGCTGACCCTGTCGGCAAGCTTGTTCCTATTGATTGCCGCCACCGAATCGCCGCCGCCGATAAGGCTGAAAGCACCCTTATCCGTGGCTTCCGCTATTGCCTTTGCTATCTCACTGGTGCCATTTGAAAATTTCTCCATCTCAAAAACACCCATGGGACCGTTCCACAGTATCGTCTTTGAGCGTTCAATAACAGAGCGGTATTCCTTTATGGTTTCTATGCCTATATCCATTCCCATCCACCCCTTATCTACTGAATCGGCGGCAGTGAGCCTGACATTGGCCTCGGCATCAAACTTATCACCGTTAACACTGTCAGAAGGCAGAAAGATACTTACATCCTTCTCCTTTGCTATCCTTATAATATCAAGGGCTGTATCAAGCCTGTCCTCTTCACAGAGTGAGTCACCTATCTCACCTCCCTGTGCTTTAATAAAGGTATAGGCCATTCCCCCACCTATGATAAGGTTATCAATACGATCAAGCATATTCTCAATAAGCTGTATCTTATCCGATACCTTTGCTCCTCCCATAATGGCTGTAAAAGGTTCTTCCGGCATGTGCATCAGCCTGTCCATATTCTCCAGTTCACTGTTTATAAGGAACCCGAACAGTTTCTCATCGGGAAAGAAACGTGCAATAATAGTTGTTGAGGCATGAGCCCTGTGGGCCGTGCCAAAAGCATCGTTAACATATACATCACATCCTTCAGCCAGCCTGGATGCAAAATCCTCATCCCCCTTAGTCTCTTCCTTGTAAAACCTAAGGTTCTCCAGCAGAAGGATATCTCCCGGCTTCATATTTTTCTTCATCTCCAGGGTCTCCTCTCCTATGCAATCAGGGGCAAACTTCACATCCCTGCCTGTAAGCTTTTCCAGCTCAGGCACAATATGCTTCAGTGAAAACTTTTCCTCCGGCCCGCTTTTGGGGCGGCCGAGGTGCGACATAAGGACGGCTGCACCGCCATCATCAACTATCTTTTTTATGGTGGGCAGGGCCCCGCGTATCCTGTTATCATCAGTAACCCTGAAATCATTGTCGAGCGGAACGTTAAAGTCCACCCTCACTATTGCTTTTTTACCCTCAAAACTGTATCCGTTAATGTTCTTCATTATCCTTGTTTTTAATATTCATAAGCTGGCCTGCCTGTGGACCACCACCGGCAAAAACCTGGTTATCATTAATATATTTTTCAATAAAATGCTGTAAACTTCCTTATCCCAACCAACTACAAACCTACAATATTTTCATCAGATTATGAATCTATTTTCCTATTTTTGTTCATACTCAAACACACAGCAAAATGAAGTTCTCAGGGGTAATAGGACAGGAAGAGATAATAAACAAGCTAAGCAGGTCTGTCAGGGATCACAGGGTCAGCCATGCACAGATATTTGCCGGACCCCAGGGCAGCGGCAAGCTGGCGCTGGCCATTGCTTTTGCCCAGTATATATCCTGCAGTAACAGGCAGGGAGATGATTCCTGTGGTATATGCCCCTCATGCAGTAAATATGAAAAGCTGGTTCACCCAGACCTCCACTTTGTATTCCCGGTGATAAACAAGGGATCGGGTGATGTGGTATGCGATAATTATATTTCCGAATGGAGGGCAAGGGTCAATAAATCGCCTTACTTCAACCTTAACCAGTGGCTGGCAGAGATAGGGGTCAAAAACCAGCAGGGACTGATATATGCAACAGAGGCAGGAGAGATAATAAAGAAGCTTAGCCTTAAGACTTATGAATCAGATTATAAGGTAATGATCATATGGCTGCCTGAAAGGATGCACCCCGCCACCAGCAATAAACTGCTGAAGATGATAGAGGAGCCGCCTGATAAAACACTCTTCCTGCTGGTATCGGAAGAGCCTGACCTTATATTGCCCACCATTATGTCAAGGTGCCTCTTCGTGAGGGTGCCTGCCATAAAAAAGGAGGCGCTCAGTGAGCAGCTGAAAAAAGAATTCAGTATAGATGAGCACAGGGCTGGCATCATAGCCCGGCTGTCGCAGGGCAACTACATCAGGGCCGTTGAATTCATCGAGGAGAACCAGGCCAGGAAAGCCAACCTTTCGTCCTTCATAAGCATGATGAGGCTGGCATACAAAAGGGATATACCGGCACTGGCCGAGTGGTCCGAGGAGATGGCCACAAGGGGCAGGGAAGCACAGAAAGGATTTCTCAGTTATTCACTGTCACAGTTAAGGGATAATTATATCCTTAATATTGCTGATGCCGCAGATAAGCTGGTATTCCTGGAAGGAGAAGAAGAATCCTTTGCAAAAAACTTCAATGCATTTATCACCAACAAAAATATCAGCCCTCTGAATAATGCGCTTTCACTGGCCCACTCACATATTTCCTCAAACGGCAACCCGAAGATCATCTTTCTTGACCTGGCACTGAAGGTCTCTTCCCTTATACGCTGACAGCCAGGTCCCCGACGCCGCAACACCTTCACCCAAAGCTGCTGTCCTTCCCGTCTTCGCCCCGTAACAGTCGCGCCACTGAAGAGCCTCAATAAATAATTGATATTAAGTCAAATTATAATTAAATTTGCCTGTCAGTGGAATAAGGAAAAAAGACACTATATAAAGCCACCCCCGCAAGCTGAGGGGGATTAAAAAAACAACAGGATAATGGACATTGAGGAGAACAAAACAGAAGAGGAAGAACAATATACACCGGAAGAAGCGGAAGAAGTAATATACCAGAGAGATAACTATAAGCTTAACTCCATCAACTGGCTGTCGGACATCCCCGATAGCGGGCGTGAAACGGATCTGGTTGAGATAAGGTTCAAAAATACCCGCAAAGAATTCTACCGTAATGTAAATAAACTGAGACTGGAGGAGGGCGATATCGTTGCCGTTGAAGCATCTCCCGGGCATGATATAGGCAGGGTGTCTATGACGGGCAGGCTTGTTGAATTAAAGTTTAAACACTGCAAGCCAGTGCCCGAAACAGACGAGATAAAGAAGGTTTACCGCAAGGCCAAGCCTGTGGATATAGAAAAATGGCATGAAGCCAGGAAGCAGGAAATACCTACCATGCTTAAATCACGGCAGATAGCAAGGGACCTGAACCTTGACATGAAAATAGGTGATGTCGAATACCAGGGTGATAAAACAAAGGCTATATTCTATTATATATCGGATGAGCGGGTAGACTTCAGGCAGCTGATAAAGATACTGGCCGAAGAGTTCAGGATAAGGATAGAGATGAGGCAGATAGGTGCCCGCCAGGAAGCAGGGAGGATAGGAGGCATAGGATCATGCGGCCGGGAACTGTGCTGCTCATCCCACCTCACCGATTTTGTGTCTATCACAACAACACATGCCAGGCAGCAGGATCTGTCCCTTAACCCGCAGAAGCTGGCCGGGCAGTGTGGTAAACTGAAATGTTGCCTTAACTACGAATACGACTGCTACCTGGAAAAACAAAAGCAGTTTCCTTCAAAAAAACCCCTTGAGACAATAGAAGGAAGAGCCAGTTTTTGCAAGATGGAGATATTCAAGGGACTGTACTGGTATACCTTCGATCCGGGAACAGCCGCCAACACCATTGCCGTACCGGTGGAAAGGGTTAAGGAAATACAGAAGATGAACAGCAGGGGTGAGAAGCCAAATAAACTTGTTGATGACCGCTTTGATGAGGTTGATATCGACAGTCCCAATGATATGGTGGGAGGCGGCAGCCTTACAAGGTTCGATAATAAAAAGGAAAACAGGAAAAAGAAAAAGAAAAAGGGCAAAAGAAGGCATCATAATGCAAAAAGAAAATAATATCCTCATACTGCTGGGCATCGTGCTCCTGTACTCTGCCATCACTGTATCATGCTCACCGGGCGATGTATATACCGACAGCCGGAAGATACCTGAATATTCATGGGACAAGGACCATGAGCTGCAACTGAAAGCAGACATACAGGACACCATCAGTACATTTGATATTAACCTGGTCATACGCACAAACAATAACTATCCTTACCGCAATATCTTCTTGTTTATCAAGACTCTCTCTCCTGCCGGACAGAGCATAACAGACACCGTTGAATATTACCTGGCAGATGAAAAAGGAAACTGGTACGGATCAGGACTGGGTGATGTCAATGACCTGTCCGTTCCCTTTAAAACCAGTGTCACATTCCCCGGGAGCGGGAGCTATACTTTTAATATCAGGCACGGCATGAGGGAAGAAAAGCTGGAGGGAGTTACAGATATAGGCATACGCATAAATAAGATAAAACAGTAAACAGAGACATATCTTGGGTAAAAACAAACTTAGGAAATGGGCTGAAATGGAAGACTATGCTCATGTTATTCAGCCCCGCTTCGAAGATGTCTTTAAAAAAGATCATGAGCTTAAAGGAAAATGGAAAGAGGATTTTTTTGGTAACGATAATCCCCTGATCCTTGAACTGGGCTGCGGCAAAGGAGAATATACCATAGGCATGGCCCGGCGCTTCCCCGGTAAAAACTTCCTGGGATTGGATATTAAAGGGGCAAGAATATGGAGAGGTGCAAAGACAGCCAGCATGGATTCCATCGGTAATGTGGGCTTTATCCGGACAAGGGTCGAACTGATAGAGTCCTTCTTCGGCAGGGATGAGGTAGACGAGATATGGATCACCTTCCCCGATCCCCAGCTTAAAAAACGAAGAAACAAAAAACGCCTTACCGGGGCACGCTTTATAAACCTCTACCGCTCTTTCCTGAAAGAGAAAGGCCTTGTACACCTTAAGACCGACAGCCGTGAACTGTATGACTACACCATGAGGCTGATAAAAGAGAACGATATGGAGATACTGTCAAATACCACTGACCTGCATGCGGAAAAAGGTGTTG
>JBKHBA010000101.1:0-8645 GCA_046542595.1 Bacteroidales bacterium
CAGTGATGGCCGATGCTGCTAAAATGGTAGCCTTGCCCCTGCTCATATTCAGTTCTTCCGAGAAATATGCCACTACCACCTCAAGCACTGATACCGTTGAGGTAAGGGCTGCAATGGAGAGCAGTGTAAAGAAAAGAATTGAAAAAATATAACCACCCGGCATCTGCTCGAAAATATTCGGCAGTACTATAAATACCAGTCCTGAGCCTTCAGCAGGGTCAATATTAAAGGCAAATACCGCAGGGAATATCATAACACCGGCCAGTATGGCTATGGTTGTATCCGCTGCCGTCACCTGCAGGGCAGTGCTTGGCAGGTTCGTCTCTTTCTTTATATATGATCCATAGGTTATCAGGGTACCCATGCCTATGCTTAGTGAGAAAGCCGCCTGTCCCAGGGCATTAAGTATCACCGGCCATGTTATCTTTGAGAAGTCAGGTTTAAATAAAAAGGCCATTCCTTCTTTGGCCCCGTCGAGGGTAAGTGACCTGATGCATATCACAATTATCAGCACAACCAGTACAGGCATCAATATCTTTGTATATTTCTCTATCCCGTGCCTGACACCTTTGTATATAATAAAAGCTGTCAGAAACATAAACACCAGCTGCCATATAACAGGCCTGTAGGAGCCGCTCTGGAACACTTCGAATGACTCCCTGAGCTGCTCCGAACTTTTACCTGCAAAACCATTGGTAAAAGCCTGAACAAGATACTCCAGGGTCCAGCCGGCTATTGTACTGTAAAACGCCAGTATCATAAAGGCAGCTACTATACCCATCAGGCCAATAAGGTACCAGGGTTTACCAGGAGCCAGTTTCTTGAATGAGCCCAGTGCGTTACGCTGTGCCCTCCTGCCTATTGTCAGCTCTGCCAGCATTACGGGAAAACCTATTGCAAAAATAAAACCCAGATAGATAAGCAGGAAGGCTCCGCCCCCGCTTTCTCCTGCCACGTAAGGAAACCTCCATATATTACCAAGTCCTACCGCCGAACCTGCAGCTGCAGCTACCACACCGAGCTTACTGCTGAAGGTGTCCCTTATCGGTATTTCAATTTTTGCCATCTTTATTTTTAGTTAGTGGTTAATTTTTAATTCTGATTTAAGAGCGGGCTAAATTGGTTAGAATTGTTATTATTTGCAAATGTATTTTATTGTTATAGAATCATATTTTTATATAAATGCAGGCGGATAATAAAAGAATGGCAATAAATAAAAGTCTTCCGGCCAGGGCTCCCTGACCATCGCCGGCCTGTATAAACACCTGTCCGTGATGCCCCGGCTATCAGAAAGGATAACCTATGCTGATATTCAGGTTAAAGTCATCTCTGAAATTGGGTCTCCGCCTCTGCCATATCCATTTCGGATTATCGGGCAGCTGGGGGTCACGCACTTTCATGCCAAGGTCGGCCCTCAGTATTACAAAGTCAAGGTCAAACCTGAGACCGAAACCTGTTCCTACAGCAATATCTTTATAAAACTCATCCAGCTTAAACTGCGCCCCCGGCCTGTCTTCATCTTCATAAAAAGTCCAGATATTACCGGCATCAAGAAATACTGCACCCTCGAGGATCCAGAGCAGTTTAAACCTGTATTCCGCATTGAATTCAAGCTTAATATCGGCCGTTACATTAAAAAAACTCGAATCGGCAGGTGTGGATGATCCTGGTCCAAGTGACCTTACCTGCCATCCCCTGATACTGTTTGCGCCTCCACTGAAATATTGCTTTTCAAAGGGTACAGCCCGTGAATTGCCGTAGGGATAACCTACGCCAGCAAATCCCCGGTATACCACCGAGCTCACATCATTCAGCTCCAGGTTATATCTCAGGTCCACATCGCCCCTTACATATTGTGCAAAGGATTGTCCAAATACCTCGTAATTGCCTCCCTCCTCCCTTTCAGTACCTGCTGCCTTATAAGCCAGGGCCATCATGTTGCCAGCCATCTCAGCAGTTAATTTGAAGTACCAGTAATCCCTCGACTTCCTGATATTCTGATTATTAAAAACGTATATATAATTACCGCCCAGCAGGAAAACATCCTTATAACTGAATGCCAGGTAAGAGGATGTATCTATCCTTGCTTCAAAGGCAGGATCAATAAAGGGCAGTTCCACTAAATTGAGCTGCAGCGGATATACCGAATGATCCGAAAAACGGTTCCCCTGCCAGTTATACCCAAAAGAGGCATTGGCCACCGTACGTGTATATACCGGCATCTTCTGATAATTATAGGCCAGGTTAATAAGCGTTTTCGGATTATATTCCTTTATAAACTTCTCACTCTCAAGAAACGGGAGCAGGAACCTGGGCAGGGTAAGGACAGTCTCGAGCCCGTACTCCTGGGTACTTCTTGATCCGGATACCTGCTCCGAGAGGGCTTCATAAGCTCCCTTCAGCTTTACATTAAGCCTCTCCGCGCCCCTGAAAAGGTTTCTGTGCTGGTACACAAAATTAACAGCCCCTCCCAGGTTACCTGCCGAATTGGTACCTTCAAGCTCAACCCTGAACTCCTGTGAGATGACAGGAGTGAGCCGGATAACGCAGTTTAGCGGCAGCTCACTCTCTTCCCAGTCCTTCACTCCCTCCAGCCTGTTATAATTGATATCGACCAGCCGGAAAGCCTGCAGTGAATTCAGATGTTGCCGGCTTTTTTCCATATTGGTAAGCTGAAACAGGTCGTGCGGCTTTATGTATAGCGACTGCATTATAACTTCAGGCTTGACAGTATGTTTTTCCCTGTCGCTGATAAAATAATAATCGCCTATCTTCAGTGTATCCTGTCCACGGTAATAGTCATCATCCTCCTCAAGAGCCCTTTTAGGATTGAAAGAGGTATATATATATATATTATTGATCCTGTACCTCCGGTGATCATCCTTAATAACCCTGTTACCATCATCATACCTTAGAAACCTGCTTACCTCGTAATATATATCCAGCTTCCTGTCGCCCAGGGTACTGTCAACTTCGAAGTTGACATGATCACGCGAAAAGCTGTAAAAACCCATGTCTTTAATAAAACGCTCCAGCCTTCTCCTTTCATCCTGTAATATATCCACATCATAGATCTGCCCTTTTTTTATAAGGCAGTTTATTGTATCCATAAAGAATAAATTCCTTACATTATCATCCTCTATATCATATATGATATTATTTATCCTGTACGGCTTCCTCGATTCCACCCTGTAGGTAATATCGGTTTTCTGCCTTCGGGTATAATCATCAATGGAAACATCAGCATTGAAATACCCCTTCGAAAAAAGATAATTCTCCATCTGTTCGGATGATTTGCCGGCAGCGAAAGGATCAAAGATAACAGGCTCTTCACCAATATCCCTGAACCAGTTATGAGGCCACTTCTCCTTTTCGATATTTGAAAAATTATACAATCCAAGGTGAAAACGCACGCCAAATATCTTTTTGTTTGGTTCCTGCAGCATATAGGGTACGAGGTCTGACCTTTTGATCTTATTATTATCTACCTTTATATCCGAATCATACAGGAGTGACTCATCCTCCGCCACATACTTGGTGGGATTGCATGATTGAATAAGGAGCACTGCCGGCAGTATCAGCAGCATTTTTAAAACACCCGGGTTTTTATATGAAGGAAAATATTTCAACATTTGTAAAATAATGGCAAATATATCAAATATAATCACCTCTCTTAATTAGACAATGGCAAAATAATGCTTAGCTCTGCAAATATCAAACTTATAAATTCTCTGGTTCTGAAGAAATATCGCGACAGGCATAAGCTGTATATAATTGAAGGGGATAAGCTGGTAAGTGAATTCCTTGCCGGCAACAGGGTGGTAAAGCTACTGCTTGCACGCAGGGAATGGCTGGAAAAGACCGATGACAGGCTGCTGTCAGCAGCGGAGAGGATCATTACTGTAAGTGAAAACGAACTCAGGAAGGTGAGCGGACTCAAAACTCCACATAACACTCTTGCCCTTATTGGCATTGAAGATACCGTACCCGGCATACCGGCACTCTCAGGCAAACTGAGTATAGCCCTTGACAATATACGTGACCCGGGCAACCTGGGAACCATTATACGTATTGCAGCATGGTTTGGAATAGAGAATATTATCTGCAGCAGGGGAACGGTTGATGTTTATAATCCCAAAACAATACAGGCAACAATGGGTGCCCTTATACACGTCAATGTAAGCTATACGGATCTGCCCGCTGTTACACGGAGCCTCTCAGAGTACGGGACACCCATATATGCCACTACCCTCGATGGTGAGCCGGTGTACAGTATAAAAAAGCCCTCAGCCGGCCTGCTGCTCTTTGGCAATGAATCAAGAGGTCTGTCAGAAACATTAATACCATGGGTCACCAGGAAGATAACTATCCCGCCCTGCATAAAACCCCTCCCCGGGATAGACTCTCTTAATGTGGCCATGACCGCTGCCATAATATGCAGTGAATTCAGAAGAAACAGCTGTGAATAAATACCTATTCAAAATGGAAGGCCAGCACCCAGATCTGAGACTTCAGCGTACTGATGGCATTGACATATTCGGGGTGACCGGGTGCGGGATCACGTACAAGCACATCCCTGAGACCGTTTGACATTTTTATCTCCACGGCCAGCTTGAAATAGGGAAGATAAAAATCCATCCCTGCACCTGCCTCATAATACAGATCAGAACGATGAAGTCTAAGGTAAACGGATTTGTCATCATCATATCCCTTCCTTCCTGCCAGGTCATGCCTGAAATTCAATCCGCCTATAAGATAAGGTCTTACATTATTAAGCCTTTTCCCTTTATACTTCAGCAGCAGCGGGAATTCCAGGAAGGAAGATTCCACAACCTGCTTTTCATCATAAACCTGTTCAGACTTATAATAATTCAGTTTTCTCTGCCCGAAAGAAACACCTGGCAAAAACCTTATATCCCAGTACTCTGCCGGCCGGTAATCTATTATTACCTGGATATTAATACCCGGACTGAGGAATGCCACCTCGGGGTATAAAGAGTCAGCAGCGTAATAATCAAGGTCGGGGGTGACCCTGAAATCCATTGTATTAAAGCCCAGGCTGAAACCAAAGTGAACAGGTTTTTCATCATACCATGACGTATTTAATGGCTTCTTCTTCTGAGCCATGGCCGCAGATCCTCCAAAGAGGTAAACCAGTAGTAAAATGACCGTATATGTCCTGTTTAAATATTTCAAGCTTTGTTATCTTCTGTCAAACTGCAATATAACTTATAACCCATTATATTTAACTGATATATAATTATTATATTGTATGAACTACCCCGTATTATACCCCGTATTATACTGTATGAGCTGCTCCGGTATATATCGTCACAACACCACCCGTCATCCTTCTCTGCTTAAGCTCAGCAAAGCCTGCATTTTCCATCATTTTCATAAATTCCCCGCCCTCCGGGAATCTGGAAACTGAATCCGGCAGGTAATTATAGGCAGCCTTATCTTTTGAAAAAAGTGATCCCAAAAAGGGTAATATACGGCGAAAGTAGAGGCCGTAAATATTCTTAAAAGGAAATTTTTCCGGCCTGGAAAATTCAAGTATCATTGCCACACCTCCTTTTCTCAGTACCCTGCACATCTCCGTCAGTCCTTTGTCGGGATCTTCAAAATTACGTATACCGAAAGCTATCATTGCTGCATCAAATGAATCATTTTCAAAAGGCAGATTCTCCGAATCGCCTACCATCAGTTCAATCTTTTCATTTAGCTTTTTCCTGTATATTTTTTTCCTGGCTTCTTCGAGCATCCTCTGCGACATATCAATTGCGGTAACTGAAACAGGCTTGAGTCGGAGCGACTCAATAGCCAGATCGCATGTACCGGTTGCTATATCAAGTATCCTGTCAGGTTTAATCCGTGCCGATATCTCATTTACAGCCTTGCGCCTCCAGATTATATCTATGCCGAAAGACAAAAGGTGATTGAGAAAATCATATCTCCAGGCTATACTGTCGAACATACTTCTTACTTCCTCTTTCTTGCGCATCAGTTTCCTTAAATTGAAAACTGCAAATATATAATCTTTAATATAAGGGCTCTAATAATTAATATTAAATATCAGGACTATTAGATCACAATAATTTCTTTAGCTGATCAAAGATGCTTAATTTTACCGTGCTTTTTAAAACAGGAGATATATGCATAAAACAGCTTTAATCACAGGAGCAACATCCGGTATAGGACTTGCCACAGCAAGGAAATTTGCAGCTAATAATTATGATCTTATTATTACCGGAAGAAGGAAAGAAAGGCTTGATGACCTGGAAAAAGAGCTTCTTGACAATAATGATATAAGAGTGCTGTCACTTCCTTTTGATGTACGGTCAAGAAAAGAGGTGATACGGAACCTGGGAAGTCTTGACAGGGAATGGCAGGATATTGACGTACTTGTTAATAATGCCGGGCTGGCAGCAGGATTAAGCCATATTGACGAAGGTGACAACGATGACTGGGAGAGGATGATAGACACGAACATAAAAGGACTGCTGTATGTTACCAGGCAGATCAGTCCGGGTATGGTCAGAAGGGGAAAAGGACATATACTGAATATAGGAAGCATAGCCGGCAGGGAAGTATATGAAAAAGGGAACGTATACTGTGCAACAAAACATGCCGTTCATGCACTGTCAAAGTCAATGCGTACAGACCTGCTTGAGCATGGTATTAAGGTGAGTAATATAGCACCCGGACTGGTAAATACAGAGTTTTCAGATGTGAGGTTCAAAGGAGACAGGGAAAAGGCCCAAAAGACGTATAAAGGAATGAAGCCTCTCAGCGGCGGGGATATTGCCGATGTGATTTTTTACTGTGTAAACCTGCCCGAACATGTAAATATTGATGATATACTTGTTATGCCTGCAGCCCAGGCAACAGCAACAATGGTACACAGGGATTAAACAGGAAATCGTTTTTTATATAATTATTCAGCTAAAACCAGGAAGATGTACAACTATTCCTATCTGCATGATGTCATAGCAGGCATCTTTAAAAAAATGGGCTGCAGCAGTGAAGATGCTGTCACCATTGCAGATATTCTGCTTATTGCGGAATTGAGAAACATCTCATCGCACGGCGTACTGAGGATTAAAGATTATCACCTGCTATGGAAAGAAGGAAGGATAAATACCTCGCCTCAAATAAAAACGGTGCATGAAACGCCTGGCACCGCCGTTATTGATGCCGACAATGCCTTCGGTATGGTAGGCGCTAAAAGATCAATGCAGATAGCCATAGATAAGGCCCGCAAGGCAGGCACCGGCTGGGTGGCTACACGCAACTCAAACCATTTCGGAATTGCAGGATACTATGCTATGATGGCCCTCGAACATGATATGATGGGCTTCTGTGTAACCAATGCAAACCCGTCCGTTGCCCCCACTTTCTCCATTGAGCGTATGCTGGGCACCAACCCCATAGCTTTTGCCGTGCCCGCAAATAAAGAGCATGATTTTGTGGCAGATTTTGCCACAACACCCATAGCCAGGGGGAAAATCGCCATCGCCGAGAAACAGGGTGAAAAACTGCCCGCAGGATTTGTTCAGGACAAAGAGGGCAGGGCCAGTGAAGACCCTTCAGTACTGAAACGCGGAGGGGCTATTGTACCGCTGGGAGGCGACTATCTTCATGGCTCGCATAAAGGTTTTTGCATGAGCTCAATAGTTGATATACTATCAGGTGTTATCAGCGGCGCTAATTTTGGCCCTTTTGTACCCCCTGCCGTGGCCTACCTCCCGGGGAAAGAAAAACAGGTTGGCAAGGGAACAGGGCATTTCTTCGGAGCCATAAGGATAGATGCCTTTATGACAGCCGATGAATTTAAAGAAAGGATGGATGAGTGGATAAAAACATTCCGTGATGGACAAACAACAGCTGACCGTGAAAATATAATAATACCAGGAGACCCTGAGAGGGAAGCAGAGAAAAGAATACTTAAGGAAGGAATTAAACTTGTGCCTGCCGTCCGCGACGATCTTAAGGCTGTGGCTGACGAGATGCAGGTCGATTTTGAATAACATTAAAAACCAGGTAAAATCATGTTGGACATATTAAATGATCGCAGAACAATACGGAAATATACTGAAAAGGATGTCAGTGAAGAATTATTGAATGAATTGCTTAATGCTGCCTGCAGGGCCTCTACAACAGGTACTATGCAGGTCTACAGCATTATCGAGACCAGGAAGCAGGAGATGAAGGAGAAGCTCGCCCCCTGCCATTTCAACCAGCCTATGGTTAAGGAAGCCCCGGTGCTGCTTACCTTTTGCGCCGACTTCAACCGCTTTAACCGCTGGTGCCGGCAGCGCAATGCAGAACCGGGATATGATAATTTCCTTTCATTTATCACAGCCCTTATTGATGCTATCATAGCCGCCCAGACATTATGCGTGGCTGCCGAAGCAAAAGGGCTGGGTATATGTTACCTGGGCACAACAACATATATGGCCGGGAAAATAATTGATATACTTGAACTGCCTGCCGGGGTTGTACCTGTAACAACAATCACCCTGGGATGGCCTGCCGAAAAACCGGAACAAACAGACAGGCTGCCGCTTAACGCTGTGCTGCATAAAGAGAAATACTGCGATTATACCGAACAGGATATTGACCGTATCTATGCAGAAAAGGAA
>JBKHBA010000102.1:0-8577 GCA_046542595.1 Bacteroidales bacterium
TGGCAAGGCTGTTCAGCTCGGACTGAAACCCATTGTGGTGATAAATAAAATAGATAAGCCCAACTGCAAGCCTGATAATGTACAGCAGGATATCTTTGACCTGATGTATAACCTCGACGGTTCGGATGACCAGCTTGAGTTTGAGACAGTATTCGGATCCTCAAAAGAGGGTTGGATGAGTCTCGACTGGAAAAACAAAACGGATAATATACGGGTTCTGCTCGATACCATACTTACTGAAATACCTGAAGCTCCCTATCATGAAGGCAGTCCGCAGATGCAGATAGCATCACTCGATTATTCAAGCTATGTGGGCAGGATAGCCATAGGAAGGGTATTCAGGGGAGAGCTGAAGGCCGGTAATGATTATACCCTCTGCAAGAGGAACGATATACGTAAAAGGGTAAGGATTAAAGAGCTGTATGAGTTTGTAGGCCTGGGCAGGGAAGAAGCAGGAATGATAAGGAGCGGGGATATATGTGCTATAATAGGGCTTGAGGATTTTGAAATAGGCGATACCGTTGCCGATGCGGAGATACCTGAACCACTGCCAAGGATATCGGTTGATGAACCTACCATGAGCATGCTTTTTACAATCAATACCTCACCGTTTTTTGGAAAGGAAGGTAAGTACGTAACATCAAGGCGCTTGCGCGACAGGCTGTTTAAAGAAACTGAAAAGAACCTGGCACTAAAGGTTGAAGAGACAGGCTATGAAGACCGCTTCAATGTTTTTGGCAGGGGACTGCTCCACCTTTCCATTCTGGTTGAGACAATGAGGAGGGAAGGCTATGAGTTCCAGATAGGGAAACCAGAGGTGATATTTAAAGATGTCGACGGCGTCCGGAATGAGCCTTTTGAGACGCTGGTGATAGAGGTGCCTGAGAAATTCTCGGGTAAAGCTATTGAGCTGGTTACGGGTGTGCGGGGCGACCTGCTGGTAATGGAACCGCGCGGCGACCTGCTGCACCTGGAATTCGATGTTCCCGCGAGGGGACTGATAGGTCTCAGGAATAATATCCTGACGGCCACAGCCGGCGAGGCTACCATGACACACAGGTTCAGGGGCTATGGACTATATAAAGGCAGTATAGGGGTAGAGCGTAACGGCTCCCTTATAGCCTTTGATGCCGGACAGGTAAGTGCATACGCTCTCGACAGGCTGCAGGACAGGGGCAGGTTCTTTGTTGAGCCGGGCAGCCAGGTGTATAAGGGACAGGTAGTGGGTGAGAATAGTCGGGCCGGAGACCTGGAAGTCAACGTTACCAAAGGCAAAAAACTCACCAACATGAGAGCCTCCGGCTCCGATGAGAACCTGAAAATTGTACCGGCAGTTAAATTCTCGCTTGAAGAAGCCATGGAGCATATAAAGGAAGATGAATACCTCGAGGTAACACCACTGAACCTGAGGATGCGAAAAATCAGTTTTTAGACCCATTTACCGGTTCGTTTTAATATTCTAACTTTGTCGTAAAAATATCTCTTATGGCGGATTTGATAGGTAGGTTTACAAAGCAGGAGGAAACGGCAAACTGGCTGTCACATTTTGCAGGTGCCATCCTGGCAAGTGCCATGCTTACACTGATGATAGTGGCATCGGCGCTGAAGGGTAATGCATGGCATGTGGTGAGCACAGCCATATTCGGGACCACAATGGTGCTGCTGTATTTTTCTTCCGCTGTGGCTCATGGACTGCCACCGGGACGCTTAAAGCAGGTATTCTTTGTTATTGACCAGGCCGCTATTTTCCTGCTCATTGCAGGCACATACACACCTCTGGCCCTGGTGGCCCTGCACGGAACGGTAGGATGGATACTTTTCGGACTTCAGTGGACCATGGCAGTTGCAGGTATAATAATGCAGATATTGCGGAAAAACAGGGTTGAGCATGAGGCACCCCTTCTTGATATTATAATATATGTTGCCATGGGGGCTATGTTCCTGGTAGCCCTTGTGCCAATAATAAAAGCTTTGCCTCTTATGGGTTTTTTATGGATACTGATAGGTGTTTCCTGCTACCTTTTTGGTATAATATTCTACAGGAAGGCAAGCTTCAAACATGCCCACCTTGTATGGCACCTTATGGTGCTGGCAGGCAGCATATCACATTTCTTTGCTATATTCTTCTACGTGATACCTATAAGTGTATAAGGATAAGTGTTTATAAGTCAGGACACTCAATATCTATCAGGTCTGAGTTCCAGCAATGCCAGTTATTATCCTCAAAATGATCAGGATTCCTGACCCTTCCTGCTTTTGTTGCAGTGTCCCACTGAATCTCAATAGTTTCAGACGACAATGTTATAGTGTACCATGCATTATAGTCCAGTGACGGGTCTTTACCCATGGTAATGGAACTGCCTGTTTCTTCCTTGCCGGGCTCTACATAAACATAGGTCAGTGAGGATGTCTCTGCCTCATAGTCTTTTGTCCAGTCCACCTCAAGCATCTTAACGGGATCCATATCATTATACTTATAAACATCCCATGAGGCGGCAGTGTGATCATACCTGACAATGCCCTCGAACCATTTAAATCCTGATTCAGGTTCAGCAGACTGCGCAATGACCATCTCCATTGAGAATTCTTCATTATTGAGGCGCCGGGCTGTCAGTGTGGCTGTATATTCTGATTCATCCCAGGTGAAGTTATACTCCCATTGCCATATGTTATCACCCAGATAATCAGCATCCTGTTCCACAAGATGGGTGTAGGCTGCAACAGGCAGTGCTATGCTTCCTGATGAAAGGGAACTCCAGAAAACAACATTCAGGTAGGAGTAAACAAAATTGCTATAGGTCTCAACTATACCTTTCTGCTGGTCTGGGCGGCTGTCAAAATCTGAAAAATCCATTACCAGGCTTTCAACAGGGGGCAGCTCAGGTTTTTCATCCGGATTCTCCCTGTCACATGAAGTATTAAAAAGCATAATAGCTGTAAGCATGATAAGGATCAGTGATCCGGAGCGCATAAAATAATTTTTCATAATAATAATTTTTTAAAAATTGCTGAAATTATTTTCAGAATAATTTGATTTATATAAGAATAAACTAATTATTAGCCTGATTATTGCCATTACCAGGCATATATTAGTATATATACCTTATAACAGTGAATAAGGGTTAAAGGTTGTATTGTAAGAGAGATTATTCTTTGGTAAGCTTTATTATCAGCTGTATTATATCCTCCACCTCATCATCCGGAACGCGTCCCCTGTAAAGAGCCCGGCAAATGCGGTTCTTATCTGCAATCACTATTGTATAGCTGTCTTTCGGCACCTTCCACTTTTCGTGCAGTATTCCTTCATTATCAAATAGTATGGTTGTCCCGTATTTCTTTTCCTTCCTCTTTGCTATCATCTTTATAATGCCTGTTGGCTTCCATGTTGATTTGGTATCCACTATCCCAAATCCCTTAAAATGATCCCTGTCTATTCTTTTGTCAACATCAGCTGCCTTATTGATCTCATCGTTAAAATGATCGTTAAGATCTTCTTCATCCGGATCAACATAATTCATCTGCAACACTTTGCCTTTCCATGTATCCATGGAGTGAGCTACGTCATTGGCATCGGGCAGTACCCATTCCGGTACCTTTTTCCCTATCTCCAGGCCATTATCCTGTGCAAAGGCAATCGTTAATGCGAAGGCCAGTAATACGGTGCTGAGGATTAGTTTCTTCATGTTATGATTTTTATGATTTAACAGGGCAAGATAAACATTTTTTTAAATTTATAGCTTATGCTTCCTCCTGCAGTATCACCTGGACCACCGAAAAATGTTTAAGCGCATAAATCCTGTATCATTACTATTTTTAAATTAACTTTATGGCTTTAACTGCATCTTTAACTTTAATTCTATTATGAGGTATATACTCAAAACAAAAGCCCTGTACCTTTTACTGGTATTTGCCCTGCTTAATATTTCCCTGTATGCCCAGGAGGATTATTTCCCGGACAGGGGGCGCTGGGAACGTAAAGTACCTGCAGAAATGGGTTTTGACAGTGAGGTACTTGGACAGGCACTTGACTATGCCATGGAAAATGAATATTCGGGCGACAGGGACCTTAGGGTGGCCATACTCGAATCATTTGGATATGAGCCCTATATGGAGATTGTCGGAACAACCAAAGACAGGGGCGGACCTGCCGGTATCATTCTGAAAGACGGATATATAGTAGCGGAATGGGGTGATATCAAAAGGGTTGATATGACTTTCAGTGTAACCAAGAGCTACCTGTCGGCCGTGGTGGGACTGGCATATGATGAGGGTCTTATCTCTTCTGTGGATGATAAGGTTTTTGAATATGTATGGGACGGCCTCTTTGACGGCAGCCATAACAGTAAAATAAGCTGGGAGCACCTTCTTAACCAGTCGTCGGACTGGTCGGGTCAGCTCTTCGGCATGTATGACTGGGCCGACAGACCCTCCCGGAGGGAGGAACTGGATGAATGGCGCTACAGGGAGCTTCATGAGCCCGGTACTTATTACAAGTATAACGACGTACGGGTCAACCTCCTGGCATATTCGGCCCTGCAGGTATGGAGAAAACCCCTGCCGCAGGTATTGAAGGAGAAAATTATGGATCCGGTTGGCGCCTCAACTACCTGGCGCTGGTATGGCTATTCCACATCATGGGTAAATGTGGACGGCGCAAGGGTACAGTCGGTTAGCGGCGGCGGTCATTCCGGCGGCGGATTATTTATAAATACTCTTGACCATGCACGTTTTGGTTTGCTGTTTATGCGCAATGGTTTGTGGAAGGACAGGCAGCTTTTATCTGCCGAATGGATTGACATGGCAAGGCAGCCTTCACCGGCAAATGAGTCGTACGGCTACCTCTGGTGGCTCAACAGGGGAAGAAGGGCAATGGAACAAGTGCCAGGATCGGTTTTTTATGCATCCGGATTCGGAGGCAACTATATTGTGGTGGACCAGGAAAATGATATGGTTATAGTTACCCGCTGGCTTGAACCGTCAAAGCTGGGAGATTTCCTGGAGCTTGTGTATGCATCCATTGACAGGTAAAACAGAGCACTCCCGGATCAGACAGACCGGTAATATTGAATAAAATAATTATAAAAAACATAATATGCTTAAATTAAACGGAATATATCCCCCTTTGCCTGCTTCCTTCAATAAGGCCGGGGAGCTGGATGAAGGAAAAATAACAGAAAATATTAAAACCCTTTGCCGGCATAAGCTGGCAGGCATACTTGTACTCGGGTCAAACGGTGAGTTGGTGATGCTGGATGATGATGAGAAAAAGAAAGTATATAATGTTGCCAGAAAGGCTATTCCCGGGGATAAGCTGATGTTAGCAGGTACCGGGGCACAGTCTGCCCGTCAGACCATAAAACTGTCGCTTATGGCATCTGAAGCAGGTGCTGATGCAGTGCTGGTGCTCAGCCCTTCATACTATAAGGGACAGATGAACAGGAAGGCGCTGGTGAATTTCTACCATGAGGTGGCAACCAGCTCGCCCGTACCGGTGATTATCTATAATATGCCTGCCAATTCAGGTCTTGATATGGACGCGGAAACAATACTGGAGGCATCAGCCCATGCCAATATCATCGGTATAAAAGATTCGGGCGGCAACCTTGTTAAGATGGCCTCACTTATAAAAAATGCAAAAGAGGGTTTCCAGGTGCTGGCAGGATCGGCTGGTTTCCTGCTGCCGGCACTGTCCATTGGTGCCGTGGGCGGAATACTTGCCCTGGCCAATATTGCGCCTGAACTGTGCCTTGATATCTATAATTCATTTTTGAATGGTGAAGCGGAAAAGGCAAAAGAATACCAGCTGAGAGCTGTGGATATTAACACCGCGGTAACAAGAAAGGGCGGGGTGCCGGCATTAAAGGCAGCCATGGATCACCTGGGAATGTATGGAGGACCTGTCCGCAGTCCCCTGCTGCCCCTGGATGATGAAAGCAGGAAGCAGCTGACAGCTTTGATTGAGAAGACATTATAAACAAAAAAACAGTAATAGCAGTATGAGAAAACTATTGATGATACCCGGACCGATAGAATTTGACAGCGATGTGCTGAAGGCTATGAGCGAACCCACCCTCAGTCATGTATCAAAGGAATTCATTGATATATTCGCTGAATCACTTGAGATGATAAAGAAACTCTGGATGTGTCCTGGCGGACAGCCTTTTATTATGGCCGGAACCGGAACCCTGGCCATGGATATGGCAGGTGCCAATATGGTTGAAAAAAATGACAAAATCCTTGTTATATCAACGGGTTATTTTGGAGAGAGGTATGCAGAGTTGCTTAAGCGCTACGGGGCTGATTGCAGGATATTAAGTGCTGCTCCGGGCGAAACGGTTCCGCCTGAGAAGATAGAAGAGGAGCTCAGGACAGATAAGTACAAGCTGATGACATTCACCCATGTTGACACTTCAACGGCCGTGAAAACGGATGCGAAGGCCATCGGGCAGCTTGGACAGAAATATGATGTTATCAGTATTCTTGACGGTGTATGCTCGGTGGGCGGTGAAGAGATAAGACAGCAGGAATGGGGTATTGACATTGTGCTTACCGCTTCCCAGAAAGCAATAGGGGTGCCCCCGGGCCTGGCCCTGCTGGTGGCCTCGGAAAAAGCCATGAAGGTTTTTGAAAAAAGAAAAACACCGGTGCAGAATTACTATGCCGACTGGACCAACTGGCTGCCTGTAATGCAGGCCTACGAAAGCAGGAAGCCGGCTTATTTCGGTACACCGGCCGTTAACCTTGTGACAGCCCTGAATGTGAGTTTAAAGCAAATACTTAAGGAGGGTGCGGACAGCAGGTTTGCAAGGCATGAAAAAACAGGCAGGGCTTTCAGGTCAGCTTTAAAAGCCCTGGGCATCAGCCAGATACCGGCTGAAGATATTGCTGCCAATACTCTTTCGGCACCTTATTATCCCCGAGGTATTAAGGGCACAGACCTTCTGCCGGCTGTCAGCAGGGCAGGAGTGGTGCTGGCGGGCGGACTGCATCCTGAATTTAAAAATGACTATTTCCGTATTGGTCATATGGGTAAGATAACAACAGCTGAAGCCGTAAGAACCATTGAAGCCCTGGAAGATGCCCTTTGGGAATGCGGTTATGAGTTTGACAGGGGCGCAGGTGTTAAAGCAGCAAAACAGGTTTTCTGATTGAGCCTGTATCAATCACCGCTTATCATGATTTTTTACTTTATGTAAATAATTTAAAACATTCAGGGTCAGTGATATTATAAATGCCGCAAGCAGTCCCCATAAGGTCAGTTTATCAACCAGCACCTGGTTGAAATCCAGTCCCGTTAACCTGTCAGCCAGGTATTTGATATATGATGTGGGCAGATCGGCATGACCCAGTTCACGCAGTATGCTGAAATGCCATTCGGTAAGTGGACAGTAACCCGGAATACCCACTATCAGTCCCAGCAGCAGCCAGGAAGCGAAAGTGACAAGTATGGTCACAAGATTGGCCTTACGGGTTTTCTTCCATATCCACCCGAACAGATTGAACAGTATAAGTGAGGTATGGAATACTACAAACAATATATCGGCCAGTCTGTATAAGATCATATTCCTGTTTTTTTAATAGCTGTAATTGTAAAATTAATATCATTCTGCTTATTATCGGCAGTAATTATTATCAATAATTATTGTCAATAATTTTCCACCTTCGTAAATAACAGTCAATTAATTACTTATCAACTATTTATTTATTGGAACCAAATATTCTGTAGCAGGGTGCAGCATTTTAACAATTTTCTGCGTATTAACTGGTAAAGAGTACGAAGTATTTTTAATAACAGATATTCATAAAATATGAAAAAGACAATGTTACTATTAACGGGCATAATATTATTTACGATTTTTTTCTCTGCATGTGAAAAAAATGATACGGATCAGGTCTATACTCCAAAAAGTATAACCCTGACGGAGGGGGCACCTGAGGTGATAGACAGCAGCAATGAATTTGGTATTGAACTTTTTGCAAAGGTGGCACAGGAGGAGGCCGGTAATCTCATGATATCCCCATTAAGTGCATCTGCGGCCCTTACAATGTTACTTAACGGATGTGACGGGGATACCTACCAGCAGCTAAGATCAACACTGAAATATCCTGAAGGTATGAGTCTTGGTGATATAAACGGTGCATATAAGAGTCTTGTTGAACAGCTGCTGGACGCTGATGAAAAGGTTAAGCTGGCACTGGCCAATGCAATTTTCTATCGCGATGGTTTCACTGTAAAGGAACCCTTTTTGGACAATATGCTAAGTGATTTCAGTGCCTATATCGAGTCACTCGATTTCAGTTCACCCTCAGCCCTCGATGCAATAAACGGTTGGGCAAGCGATAATACAAACGGTAAGATTGAAAAGGTGCTTGATGAGATAAGCAGCGATGCGGTGATGTTTATTATGAATGCTCTGTATTTTAAGGGCGACTGGACCACTCAGTTTGATGAATCACTTACAGAGGGCAGGATGTTTTATCCGGATGGAAGTGAGGGCCTTATGGTCAGTACTATGACAGGAGAAGTAGGTGCTAAGACATACACCGGTGATAATTATAAGGCTATTGAAATACCAT
>JBKHBA010000103.1:0-8547 GCA_046542595.1 Bacteroidales bacterium
TTCGAACCTGCGACCTACGGCTTAGAAGGCCGTTGCTCTATCCAGCTGAGCTACTGAACCATCTGCTATCTGTCCTGATCAGTTTTATGCCTTTTCATTAAACCGGTGCGAAGTGTTACAGCGTGGCATTTTAATATTCATCCACTACTTATCCTTCCTTTTTCTGCACCAGCTGTAAGCTGCCTAACCGTTCAGGCTGCAAAATTAATTCTTTTTTTTGATTACTCAAGCGGCAGCCGCTATTTACTGCCTGCTGAACCTGCTAATCTTTCTGTATATATTTAACATTCCTCTCATGCAGGATGTTGTTAAGGACGGGTATCTTATCCTCAACTATCTCCTGCAGTCTTCCCAGCTGCACATCAATGCGCGAAACAAGCATATCCCTGACCTCGTACGACTGGTCGGTGGGCTTCCAGCTGCCGGTGGCAACAACACCATTCAGTGCGGCCAGCTTATTGCCCAGCATGATAGGATAGTTAAGAGGATCCTGTCTCGAGCGGTTCTTTGTCTGGTACAGGGCTTTCTCTATTGCATCCAGCTCTTTCCTTATACCGGATGTTATCTCCAGTATATCCTTATGATCATCCTTGCTCAGCCTGGATTCCGTATCCCTTATATCCTGGCGTATCTTCCTTATGTCAAGTATGGCCTGGTGTGTCTCTGTCAGCTTATCCCTTACGGCAATGATAAAGTCAAACTGCTCCTGCAGGTCTTCCACAGCGGTGGACGACCGTGGATCGGCCAGTACCTCGAATTTCTCTTCTGCAGACTCCCCGTTGACATACAGTCTCATCCTGTAAGTGCCGGGTACTGCATCAGGACCGCTGAGATTACCTCCCCAGAGTATCATGCCGGGTACACGCAATGCACCGGGATAAGACAGATCCCATGAGATAAGATTCATGCCCTGCTTAACATCAAGCTTGCGGTGTATTGTATGCGGACCAGTCTCCAGCCCTGAGGTATTGCTGTGGAATGAACGTGATATACGCCCCTTTTCATCAATAAACTCAAGACGTATATCATCATCCCCGCCGGGCTTATCTTTCAGATAAAAGGAGGCTACCGCCCCGGATAAGGGATTCTGTCCCGCAAACAGGCTGCCTCCCTGACTTCCGCCAACGCGGTATGTATCCTCTGGCTTAAAAAGAATATAATCACTCTCTGCCATTTCTGCATACATGCTACGCAGCAGGTGCAGATGATCAAAGATCCAGAAGGAGCGTCCCTGTGTGGCCACAATAAGATCATTATCCTTTATTGCAAGGTCTGTGACGGGCACCACCGGCAGGTTTAGCTGGAAGGGATGCCATGCCCTGCCATCGTCAAAAGAGATATACATACCTGATTCTGTTCCGCTGAAGAGCAGTCCCTTTCTGACAGGGTCGGCCCGTATGACACGGGTGAAATGTTCATCGTCTATGCCCTCAGTTATCTTCTTCCAGCTGGCACCATAATTTGTTGTTTTATAAAGGTATGGACTGTAGTCATCATTCTTGTAAGAGGTGGCGGCCACATAGAGTCCCCCGGCATTGAAAGGATCAGCCTCTATGCTGTTTATCATGGTCCATTCGGGCATAATATCTGCTGGCGGTGTAATATTTGTCCAGCTGCCGCCGCCATCCCTTGTTATGTGTATAAGGCCGTCATCTGAACCGCACCATATAACTCCTTCTTCATGCACTGATTCGGCTACGGCGAAAATAGTGCCGTAATACTCCACACTGGTGTTATCCTTTGTTATCGGTCCGCCCGAGGGACCCATCTTTGATTTGTCATCCCTCGTAAGATCGGGAGAGATCTTTTCCCAGCTCTGACCCTCGCTGGTGGTTTTGAACAGGTGATTGGAGGCAGCATAGAGGGTATTATTATCATGTTTTGAAAATAATACAGGGAAATTCCACTGGAACCTCTGCTCCAGGCTGTCGGCGCCCCAACCCATAGGGTTGTCCGGCCAAACATCAATCCTGCGTGTCTCGCCCGTCTCATGGTTATAACGCACCAGGTAGCCACCATACGATCCGCCGTATACAATCTCATTATTATCAGGGTCGGGGGCTATCCAGCCGCTTTCACCACCGGCAGTGGATTCCCAGTTGTCTTCCGTTATGCCCCCGTAGCCGAAGGAGCGCGAATCAATCCTTACTGTTGAGTTATCCTGCTGTGCCCCGTAGATACGGTATGGGAAATGGTCGTCAGTTGTTACCCTGTAGAACTGTGCCGTAGGCTGGTTCATCATGGTAGACCATGTTCTTCCGCCATCATGGGTCACCTGTGCTCCTCCGTCATCACCTATAACCATTATATCAGTGTCGAGCGGATCAATCCACAGGTCATGATGGTCGCCATGGGGAGTCCTTATTGTCTCGAAACTCTCACCACCGTCCGTGGACTTGTGAAAACCGACATTAAGAACATAAACGGTATTCTCATCTTCAGGATCGGCATACAGCCTGGTATAGTACCATGCCCTCTGCCGCAGGCTGCGGTCGCTGTTAACCCTGCGCCAGCTGCTGCCTGCATCCTCGCTTACGAAAAGTCCTCCCTCAGCAGCTTCAATAATGGCATATATCTTTTTATGGTTGGCAGCCGATGGGCTTACACCTATGATGCCAATCGGACCGGATGGCATACCTTCATTACCCGTCAGCTCTTCCCATGAGTCGCCTCCGTCTGTGCTCTTCCACAGGCCCGATCCTTCGCCACCGCTTTCAAGACTGTAGGGTGTGCGACGTACACGCCATGTGGAGGCATATATTATACGTGGATTGACAGGGTCAAGAATAAGATCGCAGCCACCGGCATCCTCATTAACATACAACACCTTTTCCCAGCTATCGCCGCCATCTTCCGAACGGTAGATGCCGCGTTCCTTATTTGGACCGAACAGGTGACCCAGTACGGCTGCATAAACAAGGTCGGGATTGTCAGGATGAACCCTGATCCTGGGTATGTACTGTCCATCTTCCAGGCCTTTATATGACCATGTTTCGCCGGCGTCGAGCGACTTCCAGATACCGTAACCATGACTGACATTTCCGCGTACGGTCTTCTCTCCACCGCCTGCATATATGATATTCCTGTCTGACGGTGCCACCTCAACAGCTCCCATTGAGCCGCCAAAAAAACCATCACTGATATTCTTCCATGAACGGCCTGCATCAGTGGTCTTCCATACACCTCCACCGGTGGCGCCCTGGTAGAACACCTTGCCGTCACCCGCTATACCTGTAACGGCAGCTGAACGGCCACCCCTGAAAGGACCGATAAGCCTGTAGTCAAGGTCTTTGTATAATACAGATAATTCATTGTCGTTTACTGCAGCTCTCTTACCTTTCCCCTGGGCGGACAGTCCGTCAGGGTAAGCACACAGCATTATAACAGCCATTAAAAGAAGTGATAGTTTTTTCATGCTTAAGAAATTTTGTTATAGATATTTTACGGGTATTATATTAGCGACATACCTTATATTAATTCAATAAAAAACCAAAAGTTAATAAATTGAGTTAGCAGTAAAGCAGTTTTTACTATTTTTAACATTTATTACAGGCAATAATAATAAATTATGAAGAACAAAATAGCACTGGCGTTTACATTTATTCTGATAAATATTTTCCCCCTTCTGTCCCAGACCGATAACACCCAGGTATTCCTTCTCACCTGTGATCCCGGTCCCGAATCACATACCATGTACGGTCACAGCGCCCTGAGATTGTATGACAGTATAAGCGGTACCGATGTGGTGTATAACTGGGGGGTGTTTGATTTCAGTACAACAAATTTCAATTATAAGTTTGCAAGGGGCCGGCTTAATTACAAGCTTGCCGCTTATTCGTATAATAGCTTCCTTAATGAGTACAGGCCAACAAAGCGCAGTGTATATATGCAGAAGTTATATATGCCTGATAAAGAATTGCTGGAGCTGAAAAAGATGCTTGACGAGAACCTGAAGCCCGAAAATGTTTTTTATAAATATGACTTTTTCTGGGATAACTGCGCAACAAGGATACGCGATATACTGGAAGATGTGTACGGAGATAAGCTTGTTTGTCCCAGGCAGGATGAAGAGCCTGATGTCAGCTACCGCGACAGGATAGATGAATTCCATGATGGCGTACTGTGGATGGATGCAGGCATAGACCTTTTGCTTGGGAGTCCGGCCGACCAGCCATGCGGCTTTCGTGAGTCTATGTTCCTTCCCGAATACCTTATGAAGAACCTCAGTGAAGCCCATATCACCGATGGCGATAAAAGGGTTATGCTGCTTGGGCCTACGGAGATGGTGTTCGATCATGAAAGGCCCCAATATGATACGGGATTACTTAAGCAGCCCTGGTTCTGGCTTTCAGTAGCTTTTATTATAGTATTCCTTTTCACAGCAGTGGTCAGGATACCCGCCCTGCAGAACGGCTTTGACCTTGTGTTCTGGTCGGTGCTGACAGTGCTGGCACTTCTGATGATATTCCTTAATTATGTTACCGACCATGTTGCAATGGGTCAGAATTATAATATGATATGGCTTAATCCCCTGATACCCATTGCCCTTTATGCTATATTTGCAAAAAATAAGCTGTACTGGTTCTGGCGGGCACAGATAGCCCTTGCGGTTGTCTTTATGCTTGTTATTGTACTGATAAACCAGAGTATTAACCCTGCTTTTATCCCTGTATTGCTGATGATAATTATAAGGTCATATTACAGGTTGTCCCTGTCCGAATAAGAGGGGAGAAGGGGCCTTTTATCTGTACCTGTTATCTGTTGCCGTGATAAGGCAGTGCATGGTTAAGCGTCAGGGTGAAAGCTGGTCTTTCTAAAAATGGGGGAGATGTCAGCATGAAATATCAGTGCCGGCAGTCAGGATGGCTCTTTTATTTAACAATATTTTAACAGTCATTAACAAGCTTGTAGGATAATCATTTTTTATTTTGCAGGGGTATTAATTTATCATCACAATCTCTGATAATAGTATATTTGTATTTTAAAAATTGTACCATGGATATAAATGTTGATATAAAGGAGTTAAACGAACGAATAGAGGCGGAGAGCGATTTTGTCGATGCCATAAAACATGAGGTGGGCAAGGTTATCATAGGGCAGAAGCACCTGGTGGAAAGCCTCCTTACCGGTCTTCTTACCGATGGGCATATATTGATTGAAGGGGTGCCCGGACTGGCAAAGACACTGGCTATAAAAACACTGGCCTCCGTTATTGATGCCCGTTTTAACAGGATACAATTTACTCCTGACCTTCTGCCCGCCGACCTGCTGGGGACAATGATATACAGCCAGAAGAGTGAGGAGTTTATAATCAAAAAAGGTCCTCTGTTTGCCAATTTCATCCTTGCCGATGAGATAAACAGGTCGCCGGCCAAGGTACAGAGTGCCCTGCTCGAATCAATGCAGGAGAGGCAGATAACAATAGGTGAGGAGACATTCCGCCTGGATGATCCCTTCCTGGTGATGGCAACACAAAACCCTATTGAGCAGGAAGGAACCTATCCTCTTCCTGAAGCCCAGGTCGACAGGTTTATGCTTAAGGTGCTTATTGATTATCCCGGCAAGGATGAAGAGAAGCTCGTTATTCGCGAGAACCTGGCCAAAAAATTCCCTGTTGCCACAACTATAATGAAACCGGACAGGATAATACGGGCCAGGGAGCTTGTGAAAGAGGTGTATATGGATGAGAAAATAGAGAATTATATACTTGACATCGTGTTCTCAACACGCAAACCTGAAGAGAACGGTCTGGGTAAATACAAAAGTATGATATCCTACGGCGCTTCACCCAGAGCCAGTATTAACATGGCACTGGCCTCCAAGGCTTATGCCTTCATAAGGCGGAGGGGTTATGTTATACCCGAGGATGTGCGGGCTGTTTGTCCGGATGTGATGAGACACAGGATAGGACTTACCTATGAGGCCGAGGCCGAGAACATAAGACAGGAAGATATTATAAGGGATATACTCAATACAGTGGAGGTGCCTTAGAAATTTTATTTGAAACAAGCATTGTTCAATTATGAAAATATTACCGCTTGCCATATTAATGATATTGCTGTCTGTCAACCTTACAGCTCAGAATGTGCTGGGTTTTACTCCCGGGGAGATAGTCAGGTACGTAAAAGAAAACCACAGGAACCTGGTCAGGGACGATAACAGCAGGAATGAATATTATGACTATCTTAAATATACTGACGGCACAAGCGGTACCACAACGGTGTATTTCTTCCTGTCTGAAGATAAGAGGTGCAGCAGGGTAAAAAGGATACATGTCCACAGCCTGAAGGATGAAGTCAGAAGGGAACTGGACAGCCTTTATGTGAAGAAAGAAGATAATACATGGATTGATGAAAAGAAAGACAACAGGGCACTGATAAGACTGTTGGATGAGGAATGGTTCTTTACGGTTAATATTGAACCCGGATCAAAGAAATAAGATGTGGAAGCAACTGAACTGTTAAAGAAAGTAAGAAAGATAGAGATAAAAGCGAGGGGACTGACGCGGCAGGTTTTTGCCGGTGAGTATCACAGTGCTTTTAAAGGAAGAGGTATATCCTTCAGCGAGGTAAGGGAATACCAGTTTGGTGATGATATACGGTCTATAGACTGGAATGTGACAGCACGGTTCAGCCACCCCTATGTTAAGGTGTATGAAGAGGAAAGGGAGCTGACTGTAATGCTTCTGGTGGATGTGTCAGGATCGGGTAATTTCGGGACAAGGGGAGCCTTCAAAAGGGAACAGATAACAGAAATAGCAGCCTTGCTGGCTTTCTCGGCAATTAACAATAATGATAAGATAGGGGTGATATTCTTTTCTGACAGGGTAGAAAAATTTATAAGCCCGCAGAAAGGCCGCAAACATATACTCAGGATAATCAGGGAGCTGCTTGACTTTAAACCTGAAAGCACACGTACCTCGCTCAATGAGCCGCTCAGGTACCTGACCAATGCCCTGAAGAAAAGATGCACTGCCTTTGTTATATCTGACTTTATGGCTGACGATTTCGAGCGCTCCCTGCAGATAGCATCCAGTAAGCACGATGTGGTGGGACTGAGAATAAACGATAAAATGGAAAAAGAGCTGCCTGACCTGGGCATGCTTTATGTACGTGATCCTGAGACCGGTAATAATATCTGGCTCGACACCTCACTAAAGACGGTAAGGGAGAAATTCCGCAGCCGGTGGGCACTGGACCGTAAGAGGCTGGATGATATCTTTACAAGGAGCGGGGTGGACAATGTGACGGTCTTTACCGGTGAAGATTATGTGAGACCCCTGATCAACCTGTTTAAAAAGAGATCGTAATGAGAAGATTGTTATTGCTTATATTGACAATTAACATATGCGCTTCGGCTTACGCGCAGGATGTGACGGTGGAGGCCAGACTGGACTCATCGCTTATTTACATAGGCGACAGGGTACAATACAGTATAAAGGTGAAACAGCCGGATGATATCCGCCTTATTATGCCTGAATACAGGGATACCATTATCAGTAATATCGAGATACTGTCGCAAACAGCGGTTGACACAGCCCGGGACAGTGATGGTAACCTTATACTGGACAAAACATATAATATCACATCCTTTGATACGGGTTTCTACCAGATACCCCCTTATTATCTTGAATATCAGGGTCCCGGCGGAAGAAAACGCTTCTACAGCGATTACCAGCCTCTGCAGGTAAGAAGGGTGGATATTACTCCTCCTGATTCTACTGATGTAATCTTTGATATAAAAGGGCCTGAAAAGGTAGGCTACGCAGCAGGGGAGATAGTGCCGTGGATACTGCTGGCAGCAGGCATAGCTGTTGCCGGGTGGCTGTTGTATAAGTATATGCAACGACGGGATAAAAAGGAGGAGCCACAAGGACCGGAGATGCCGGATGAACCGATACATATAATAAGCTTCCGTGAGCTGGATAAACTGGAAAAGAAGAGACTGTGGCAGGCGGGTAAGATAAAGGAGTATTATTCGCGGCTGACGGAGATTATAAGGTATTACCTGGAAATAAGGTACGGTATAAGAGCCCTTGAGATGACCTCGGAGGAGATTATTGCTGCCCTGGACGGCAAAGATATAAATAAGGGGGACATGACCCTGCTAAACAATATCCTGCGTAATGCTGACCTGTCAAAATTTGCCAGGTATACACATGATGCAGAATCAAACACAGCAGCCCTGAACAATGCCAGGACCTTTGTAAGCAATACTTACAGGACGGCTGAAGAAAGGGATAAGGATGCCGGTTCACAGAATGCTGCCGGAGACAGGGATAAGACTAATGGTCAGCAGGATGTTGCCGAAGACAAGGATAAAGACAGCGGAAAAAATAATGTAGAAGAAGACAGAAAAGATAATGGCGATGAGTGATATAACATTTGCACAGCCCCTGTACCTGTGGTTATTATTACTAATACCGGTACTGGTGCTGTTTTATATACTGAAACAGCAAAGCACCTCAGCCTCGTTTACCTTCAGCCCGGTTAAGTACCTCGATGAAATGCCGCGTCCGGCCCGCACTTACCTTCGCCATATACTGTT
>JBKHBA010000104.1:0-8361 GCA_046542595.1 Bacteroidales bacterium
GATCAAATAATGTATACGCCTACTTTACAAAAGAAATACAGGGAAGAGATCGTTCCTGAATTGATGAAGGAATTTGGTTATAAATCCATTATGGAGGTGCCACGTCTCGAAAAAATTGTTATCAACCAGGGAGTCGGAGAGGCTATTGCCGATAAGAAACTCATAGAGGTTGGTACCACCGAAGTGACTGCTATTGCCGGACAGAAAGCCGTGCAGACTCTTTCATCAAAGGATATATCCAATTTTAAACTGAGAAGGAATATGCCTATCGGTGTAATGACAACACTCAGAAGGGAAAGAATGTATGAATTCCTTGAGAGGCTTATAAGGGTGGCCCTGCCACGTATACGCGACTTTAAAGGAATAAGCAATAAGCTGGACGGACGCGGTAACTATACGCTGGGAGTAACAGAACAGATAATCTTCCCGGAGATTGATATCGATAAGGTGGTGAAGATTATGGGATTGCAGATCACCTTCGTCACATCGGCCAAAACCGATGAGGAAGGATTTGCATTACTGCGTCACTATGGATTACCGTTTAAAACAAATAAAAACTAAGATATTATGGCTAAAGAATCAATGAAAGCCCGCGAGGTTAAACGAGCCAAACTTGTCAAAAAATATGCAGCTAAAAGAGCTAAGCTTAAGGCAGAAGGCGATTATGTAGGACTTAGCCGTTTGCCCCGCAACTCAAACCCTATACGCCTGCATAACCGTTGCATGATAACGGGACGCCCCAGGGGATATATGAGACAGTTCGGGGTTAGCCGTATCACATTCAGGGAGATGGCTTCATCGGGACTTATACCTGGCATCAGAAAAGCCAGCTGGTAATAATTAATATTTAAAATTAGAAAGAATGACTGATCCAATTGCAGATTTTCTTACCAGAATAAGGAATGCTGTTACCGCCGGACATAAGGTGGTGGAAATTCCTGCATCAAATCTGAAGAAGGATATCACTAAAATATTATATGACAAGGGTTATATCCTTAGTTATAAATATACAGACGATGGAGCACAGGGCATAATAAAGATAGCCCTTAAATACCATCCGGAGAGCAAAGTGCCTGCTATTAAGTCACTGGAGCGGATAAGCCGTCCCGGTTTGAGGAAATACGCGGGTGTGGATGAACTGCCCAGGGTACTCAACGGCCTTGGCGTAGCTATACTGTCAACATCACAGGGTGTTATGACTGATAAGGAAGCCAGGAACCAGAAGGTTGGAGGTGAAGTATTGTGTTATGTTTACTAAAAAGAGGATTATTTTAATATGTCACGAATAGGAAAACTACCGGTAAATCTTCCATCAGGGGTAACAGTTAATGTGGCCGGTGATAATACAGTAAACCTTAAAGGTCCCCTGGGAGAACTGGCTGTTAAGGTTGATAAGGATATGAAGGTGGAAACAGAAGATAGCGTTATTAATATTAAGCGACCCACCGAATCAAAGAAACATAAATCATTACATGGTTTGTACAGGGCTTTGATCAATAATGCTGTGATCGGAGTATCTGAAGGTTACCAGAAGAAACTTGAACTGGTTGGTGTGGGATACCGTGCCGAAGCTAAAGGACAGAAGCTGGAGCTGAGCGTTGGACTGTCGCATGATATAATAATTGAATTACCCGAAGAAATAAAGGTTGAAGCAAAAACCGAAAGAAGGAGTAATCCCGTTATTACACTTACCAGTACAGACAAACAGCTGATAGGACATGTTGCTGCAAAGATAAGATCGCTGCGTCCGCCCGAGCCCTATAAGGGTAAAGGTATTAAGTTCGTAGGGGAACAACTCAGGAGAAAAGCTGGTAAATCTGCAAGTGTTTAATTTTAAAAAATGAGTGATGAGCTTATCTAAAACAGAAAGAAGAAAAAGGATAAAACTGAGAATACGCAAGACTGCGAATGGTACTGCAGAAAGGCCAAGGGTAGCCGTGTTCAGAAGTAATAAGCAGATTTATGCCCAGGCAATAGATGATCTGAACGGAAAAACATTACTGTCGGCATCATCAAGGGAGAAAGAAATTGCTTCTGCCGGGATTGCTAACAGGACAGAGCAGGCAGCAAAGGTCGGTAAACTGCTGGCTGAGAAATGCAAAAACGCCGGAATAGAAACTATTGTTTTTGACAGGGGAGGATATAAATACCATGGCAGGGTTAAATCACTGGCTGATGCAGCCCGTAAAGGCGGTTTAAAATTCTAAATGAATATGAAGAAAAGAGAAATCAAAAAAGTAAAGAACATTGACCTCGATCTGAAAGACAGGCTCGTAGGCATACAGAGGGTAACCAAGGTAACCAAGGGTGGTCGTACTTTCAGCTTTTCTGCTATCGTAGTGGTTGGTAATGAAGACGGAGTTGCCGGTCACGGACTGGGCAAAGCCAATGAAGTAACCACAGCTATAGCCAAGGGAGTGGAGGATGCAAAGAAAAACCTTATAAGGGTTCCCGTGATAAACGGTACCATACCACATGTGCAGTATGCAAAATACGGTGGTGCATCTGTCTTCCTGAAACCAGCCTCCGAAGGAACCGGGGTTAAGGCAGGCGGAGCTATGCGTGCCGTACTTGAGAGTGTGGGAGTAAGGAATGTGCTTGCCAAATCAAAAGGCTCTTCCAATCCGCATAACCTTGTGAAAGCTACCTTTGAAGCCCTTATGGAAATGAGAGATGCTTATACGGTTGCAAACCACAGGACAACATCTATGGATAAAGTATTCAATGGTTAGAAATATATCATTATGTCAAAGATAAGGGTAACACAAGTAAAGAGTAAGATAGGAAGACCTGAGAGGCAGAAAAAAACACTGCTTGCACTGGGTCTTAAGAAGATGAACCAGAGTATTGAGCACGAAGCCACCCCGCAGATTATGGGTATGGTAAATGCTGTCAGTCACCTGGTGAAAGTTGAGGAAATTTAAGGAACTTATAAATATCTGATTGAAATGGACTTAAGTAATCTAAAACCGGCGGAAGGAACTGTTAAGAAGGACAGGCGCCTGGGACGCGGACAGGGTACAGGCAGAGGTGGTACAGCCACCAAAGGCCATAAAGGGCAGAAATCACGATCAGGCTATTCCAAAAAGATTGGCTTCGAAGGTGGACAGATGCCCCTGCAAAGAAGGGTTCCCAAGTACGGTTTTACCAATCTTAACAGGGTTGAGTATAAGGGAATCAATATAAGCACACTGCAGGCCCTGGCTGAAAAGAGGAGTCTGGATGTTATCAATGTGGAAACAATGATTGATGCCGGGCTGATCTCCAAAAGCGAACGCGTTAAGATCCTCGCAAAAGGATCACTCGATAAAAAACTTGAAGTGCATGCTCATGCTTTTTCAAAAGCAGCAGCTGAAGCTATCGAAGCCAAACAGGGAACTGCAGTAAAAATAGATTAGGATGAGACTGATTCAGACAATACGAAATATATTCAAGATTGAAGATCTGCGGGCAAGGATAATCTATACCCTTGGTATTATTCTGCTATACCGTTTCGGTAAATATGTTACATTGCCGGGTATTGACCCTTCACAGCTTAGTAACCTTGCTGATCAGACATCTTCGGGTATAATGGGACTGCTTGATATGTTTTCAGGCGGTGCCTTTTCACAGGCATCGGTATTTGCCCTGGGTATAATGCCCTATATCTCAGCTTCAATTGTGATACAGCTGCTGGGTATAGTATTTCCTTACTTCCAGAAGCTGCAGCGCGAAGGCGAAAGCGGGAGAAGGAAGATGAACCAGTATACAAGATACCTTACCGTTGCCATACTCCTGCTGCAGGCACCAACATACCTTGCAAATCTCAATGCACAGCTGCCTGCCAGCGCCTTTATACTGAGCGGCACATTATTCAAGTTTTCATCGGTTATAATACTTACGGCAGGCACCATGTTTGTGATGTGGCTGGGTGAAAAAATAACAGATAAAGGAATAGGAAACGGTATATCACTGATTATTATGATCGGTATCATTGCCCAGCTGCCGCAGGCCTTTGTTTTTGAACTGGGTGTGCGCCTGGATGGTTCAGGTGGCCTGGTGGGTCTCTTGCTTGAAATGGTGTTCCTTTTTGCTGTGGTGCTGGGTACAATACTGCTGGTACAGGGCACACGCCGGATACCGGTGCAGTACGCAAGAAGGATCGTTGGTAATAAACAGTACGGAGGCGTAAGACAATATATACCCCTGAAAGTGAATGCTGCCGGTGTTATGCCAATTATATTTGCACAGGCCATAATGATGCTGCCAATTATACTGGCAGGATATGCCAGCTCAGACCAGATGTCAGGATTTGTTACGGCATTTTCCGATATGTATGGTTTCTGGTATAACCTTGTTACTGCTTTGCTGATAATAGCATTTACCTATTTTTATACTGCGGTAACAATCAATCCCGTGCAGATGGCAGAGGATATGAAAAAGAACGGAGGTTTTATACCGGGAGTGAAGCCCGGAAGGAAAACGGTTGAATTCCTTGACCAGGTAATGTCAAGAATAACACTGCCCGGATCCATC
Organism: Bacteroidales bacterium; assembly: GCA_046542595.1. Taxonomy (GTDB): domain Bacteria; phylum Bacteroidota; class Bacteroidia; order Bacteroidales; family VadinHA17; genus UBA9300. The sequence continues at coordinate 4,516 of JBKHBA010000104.1, forward strand.
TTCCTTGCATTTATTGCAATACTTCCTTCCATAGCTGTTAAATTTGGTGTAAGTGCACCCTTTGCACAGTTTTACGGAGGAACATCACTACTGATACTGGTAGGTGTTGTGCTGGATACTCTTCAGCAGATTGAAAGTCACCTGCTTATGCGTCATTACGACGGCCTGATGAAATCGGGCAGGATTAAAGGCAGGACAGGCGGAGCTGTCTCTGCAATGTAAATAATAAGCGTTCTTTGATGATGCATCTGAAAACAGCGGAGCAGATAGAACTGCTGAGAGCAAGCAATATGCTGGTGTCACGTACACTGGCCGAGCTGGCCAGGATTATCAAGCCCGGGATAACAACCATGGAGCTTGATAGTGTGGCCGAGGAATATATACGCGATCATAATGCAGTTCCAGGTTTTAAGGGATATAATGATTTTCCCAATACTCTCTGCACCTCTGTGAATGATGAAGTTGTCCACGGTATACCCTCGGATTACACGCTGCAGGACGGTGATATTATATCCATCGATTGCGGGGTGGTGCTTGACGGTTTTTATGGCGACAGCGCCTTTACCTTCCCGGTAGGAAATATAAGTGATGAGAAAAGACGGCTGCTGGAGTTTACAAGAGAATCACTAGAAGAGGGAGTAAGACAGGCTGTTGCAGGAAACAGAGTGGGTGATATATCATGGCATGTACAGAATAAAGCCGAAAGCGGAGGATATTCGGTGGTGCGTGAACTGGTTGGTCACGGACTGGGAAAAAAACTCCATGAATCCCCTGAAGTACCGAATTACGGCAAAAGGGGAAGAGGACCAAAGATGAAAGCAGGACTTGTTATCTGTATTGAACCAATGATAAATATGGGCATCAATAATATAAGACAGATGCAGGATGGCTGGACCATTAAGACGGCTGATGGTAAGCCCTCGGCACATTTTGAATATGCAGTTGCAGTGGGTAAACAGGAAGCCGATATTTTAACGACTTTTAAATTTATTGACGAAGAATTGAAAAAAAACATATAATATGGCAAAACAACCTTCGATCGAACAGGACGGAACGATTATTGAAGCTCTATCCAATGCTATGTTCAGGGTCGAGCTTGAAAACGGTCACGTCATAACAGCTCATATCTCAGGGAAAATGAGAATGAACTATATTAAGATTTTACCAGGCGACCGTGTTAAAGTTGAGATGTCGCCATATGATTTAACAAAAGGAAGAATAACATTCAGATACAAATAAATAATTATTGTAGTAATGAAAGTAAAAGCATCTATTAAAAAGCGTAGCGCCGACTGTAAAATGGTCAGGAGAAAAGGACGCTTATACGTGATAAACAAGAAAAACCCCAAGTTTAAACAGAGACAGGGATAATTTATTTAACTTTGCACACATTTTAATAAAAAGTATATGGCAAGAATTGTAGGCGTAGACTTACCAAAAAACAAGAGGGGAGAAGTAGCCCTTACATATATTTATGGCATAGGGCACAGTAATGCCCGTAAGGTACTTACCAAGGCCGGAGTGGACCTGGAAAAGAAAGTTAAGGACTGGAACGACGATGAATTAACAAAGATCCGGAGGATACTTAATGATGAATATAAACTGGAAGGCGAACTCAGGTCTGATGTCCAGCTCAGTATCAAACGGTTGATGGATATAGGCTGTTACAGGGGTATACGCCACAGGAGCGGTATGCCGGTACGCGGCCAGAGCACAAAAAATAATGCCCGAACACGAAAAGGACGAAAGAAAACTGTAGCTAATAAGAAGAAAGCTGTTAAATAATTAGAATATGGCAAAGAAATCCGGAGCATCAAGAAGAAGAGTAGTTAAGATAGAACCTGTAGGGCAGGCGCATATTCATTCTTCGTTTAATAATATAATTATTTCACTGACCAATAATGCAGGTCAGGTTATTTCCTGGGCATCATCAGGCAAGATGGGATTCAGGGGATCAAAAAAGAATACTCCCTACGCTGCCCAGATGGCAGCTGAAGATTGTGCCAGGGTTGCTTATGACCTGGGTTTGCGTAAAGTTAAAGTCTTTGTTAAAGGACCGGGTTCCGGCAGGGAATCAGCGATACGGTCGCTCCATAACAGTGGTATTGAAGTAACCGAGATAGTGGATGTTACACCAATGCCGCATAATGGCTGCCGACCGCCAAACAGGAGAAGGGTATAAGCATAATAAATTATTAAGAAGAATAAAAAATACTATTTTCAATGGCAAGATACAGAGGACCAAAATCAAAGATAGCCAGGAAATTCGGAGACCCCATCTTTGGTACTGATAAGTACCTGGAAAAGAAGAATTATCCACCCGGACAGCACGGGAATATGAGGAGGAGGAAGAAAACATCCGAATATGGCATCCAGTTAAAGGAAAAACAGAAAGCCAAGTATACTTACGGAGTGCTGGAGAAGCAATTCAGCAACCTCTTTGAGCGTGCATCCAGTCATAAAGGAGTAACCGGTGAAGTATTGCTGCAGTTGCTTGAATCAAGACTCGATAATGTGGTTTACCGCCTGGGGATAGCCCCTACCAGGGCCGCAGCAAGACAGATGGTGTCGCACCGCCATATAACGGTTAACGGAGAGGTGCTAAGTATACCCTCTGCAATGGTTAAGCCGGGAGATATTGTCGGTGTACGCGAAAAATCCAAATCACTGGAAACAGTACTCGATTCACTGGCTTCCAAAAGGTATATGAGCTTTTCATGGCTTGAATGGGATGATACCCAGATGGTGGGTAAGTTTATGAATGTACCGGAACGCAGTGATATTCCGGAAGATATTAAAGAACAACTTATAGTTGAATTATACTCGAAGTAATAAATTTAAGATTACATTATATGGCCATATTAGCATTCCAGAAGCCCGATAAAGTAATAATGGTTGAAGCGGACAACTATTATGGTAAGTTTGAATTCCGCCCCCTTGAACCGGGATATGGGATTACTGTAGGTAACGCCCTTAGAAGAATACTGCTTTCATCACTTGAAGGCTTTGCTATTTCAACAATTAAAATTGAGGGTGTCGATCATGAATTCTCAACAATAGCAGGTGTCTCAGAAGATGTTACAGATATAGTGCTGAACATTAAACAGGTCAGGTTCAAACAGCTGACAGAAGGAGTAGACAGCGAAAAGGCCGTTGTTAATATTACCGGCAAGAATGAATTCAAAGCCGGTGATCTGAATGATTACCTGAGCAGTTTTGAAGTATTGAACAAGGATCAGCTTATATGTTCCATGGAACCCGATGTAAAACTCCAGATGGAGATAAGCATAAGCAAGGGCAGAGGTTATGTGCCGGCAGAAGAAAATCAGCCGGTGGATTCAGAATTCGGACTGATAGCTGTTGACTCAATCTTTACACCTATAAAAAATGTAAAGTATGAAGTTGAGAATTACAGGGTTGAACAGAAAACTGACTATGAAAAGCTTGTGCTTGAGATAGAAACAGATGGCTCTATACATCCGAAAGATGCTCTTAAAGAAGCGGCAAAAATACTTATATATCACTTTATGCTCTTCTCTGATGATAAAATAACTATTGACTCGGATGATAAACTTGCCAATGAAGAGTTTGATGAGGAGGTGCTGCATATGAGACAGCTGCTCAAGACAAAACTGGTAGACCTCGACCTGTCTGTCAGGGCGCTCAACTGCCTTAAGGCTGCCGAAGTTGACACACTGGGTGACCTGGTCAAATTTAATAAGAATGATCTGCTTAAATTCAGGAATTTCGGGAAGAAATCACTTACAGAACTTGATGAACTCCTCGAATCTATGAATCTTTCATTCGGAATGGACGTTACCAGGTACAAATTGGATAAAGAATAAT
>JBKHBA010000105.1:0-8360 GCA_046542595.1 Bacteroidales bacterium
TATTCTTCAGGGCCAAAGATACGACTGACTTTTATGCAGCCGGACGGGGCATATCCCGTGTAGGTTCAGGTATGGCCATAGCATCCAACTGGATGAGTGCTGCCTCCTTCCTGGGTATGGCCGCCCTGATGTACGGCTCAGGTTATCACGGACTGTCTTATGTTGTGGGCTGGACCGGCGGATATGTGCTGCTGCTGATACTGATGGCCGGACAGATACGTAAGTACGGAAAATATACAGCTGCAGATTTTATTGGCGACCGCTACTATTCGAGGGGACTGAGGGCTGTAGGCGCCATTATTGCCATACTGATATCCATTGCTTACTGCGTGGGACAGTTCGGCGGAATAGGACTGATGTTCAAGTGGGTTATGGGTATTAATTATGGCCTGGCCGTTATAATAGGAGGCACTGTTGTACTGACATATACCCTTATATCAGGTATGCTCGGTGTTACCAAGAATATGCAGATACAGTATGTTATCATCATCATATCTTTTATTATACCCCTGTTTATACTGACAGCTAAATTTGATTATTTCTGGCTGCTGCCGCAGATCGGTTACGGTTCCGTTGTCACCGATGTTGTTAACGGTTTGCCAATTAATGAGACAAAAGAACTGATAAATTCACTGGGTCACGACTATGCCATTGTACCCTCACCCGAGTTTGCTATGCCATGGGACCCGCCAACCGGACAGACATTCTTCCAGTGGATAGCCATAGCCTTCTCGCTTATGATAGGAACAGCAGGCCTGCCTCATGTTATACAGAGGTTCTACGTGGTGCCAAAGGCCAGGGATGCACGCTGGTCAGTGGTATGGGGACTCTTCTTTATATGCATTCTTTACTGGAGCGCACCCGCTTATGCTGCTTTCGGTAAGATACTGTCTGCCCACCCCGAGGTGGGTACACTGGCTAAAGATGCCATCGTCGTTTATACAGCCCAACTGGGCGATATACATCCGCTGGTTGTCGGCTTACTGGCTGCCGGCGGTGTGTCATCAGCCTTCTCAACGGTATCCGGACTCCTGGTAGCCGGATCATCCGCTTTTGCCCACGACCTGTATGTTAAGGTTATCAATCCTGACGCCAGCCCCCGCAACCAGCTTTTATATGCACGCCTGGCAACCATACTGATGGCTGCAATAGTTACAGTTCTGGCTTTACAGGATTTTGCTCTGATAGCACAGCTCGTTGCCGTGGCTTTCTCACTGGCAGGATGCACCATATTCCCCCTTTTCCTTCTGGGTATATGGTGGAGCGGGTCTAACAAGCAGGGGGCTATAGCCGGCCTGATAACAGGCGGACTGGTCTCTGTAATAGCTATCACATATTTTATTGCCGGTAAATCAGGGCTGCAGCTGCCGGCCCACGGCTTTGTAAGCTACTGGCTGGAGGCATGGTATTTTGCATGGATAGGTGCTCCACTGGCTATACTGGCTAATATTATTGTTTCTAAAATAACAAAACCCACACCTCTGGAGATAAGAAAATTCCTTATCGGGCAGGTACACAGTTAATGAGTATATTGAGAAATAAAAAGACAAGGGCACTCATAATCATTATGATTGCCCTTGTTATAACAGGTATATTAATAGCAAAAATTTATTACAGGTCAGAGAACCGTTCGGTTGATCCCCGCGTGATACCTGCCAGGGAGCTGTATTCAGGATATGATGAGTATGCCCGGGAAGGGGATTATCATAAGATATTTGCCCTGCTCGACTCTGTGCAGGATGTGTATGATACATACCCCCACTACAGGCAGTCTTACGAAGTGGGGGTGATATATAATAACAGGGCAGCAGCACTGATAACCATTGCTCTGTTTGGTGACAGCATAGAGGCAAATCATAATCCATGGTACGGCCAGAACACCGACAGTCTGCTGACGATGGCCGAGAATTATATTAGCATAGCCATCTCTGTCTATGACCGCTGGCTGGAGGATTATGAGGGTCTGGACAACGAGGAGATAATAGCTGTTATTGAACCCGGCTTCAGCGATGGCCTGGATGTGGATAAGCCTGATCTTGTTGACAGGTACCTGCAGAAAAGGGCTGAGGAGATAATCATGTCCGTGAAGGAAACAGGCAGGCGTCTTTCCGTATGCTATACCAACCTTGGTGTAATAAAGAGGCAGAGAAAGGAGTATGAGGAGGCTGTTCGTTGCTACGAGAAGGCCATGTCGCTATGGGACAGAAACCTGAGTGCGGAGAATAACCTGAATGCCCTGCTGGGCAGGCCCCTGAAAAGCAGGAATATCATTCAGAAACTGTTCCCGCCGGAAAGATAAAAGATCATTAACCGCAAAAAAAATATGTGTATGAGACGAATAATAAATGTGATCATTCTACTGGTATTATGCTCTACCCTTAGTGCGCAGGATGAGCCGGCATTCGGCATCAAATGGTCCGGCTTTGTAAAAAATGACTTTTTCTTTGACAGCAGGCAGACAGTGGCTGCACGGGAAGGGCATTTCCTGTTATGGCCTTCGCCGGTAAATGAAGATGAAAACGGGGAGGATATTAATGCCGTACCTAACTTTAATTTTCTTGCAGTGCAGTCGAGGCTCAAGGCAGCCCTTAGCGGTCCAGATGCCTTTGGTGCCAGAACATCAGGCCTTATTGAAGCAGATTTCTTTGCCCAGGCCAACGATAATATAAACCTGCTGAGGCTGAGGCATGCCTTTATTAAATTCGACTGGACCAATGTTGAGGTGCTGACCGGACAGTACTGGAACCCCCTGTTTGTTACTGAATGCTTTCCCGGAACAGTATCCTTTAATACCGGCACTCCCCTGCAGTCCTTTGGCAGGAACCCGCAGCTAAGGGTGGTATACAAGTCGTCGGGACTGAGGCTTATGGCTGCAGCGCTGGCACAGCGCGATTTTACATCAAGGGGCGAGGCCGGGGTCAGCTCATCTTACCTCCGTAATTCAGCCACACCGGATATGCACCTTCAGGCCGGCTACAGCTCGGTTAATACAAATAATACCGGTTACCATCTTGGTGCCGGGCTGGCTTATAAAACAGTGGCACCCAGACTGGAAAGCACCGTTGGCCCACCTTTTACAGCCAGCACCTTTAAGGTTGATGAAAAGGTTGCGGGACTGTCAGCTATAGCTTACGCAAGGATTAACACCGTGCCCCTTACCCTTAAGCTACATGCCCGTTACGGTGAGAATATAGCCGATGTGCTGGCCATAAGCGGCTATGCGGTTAAGGAGGTGCTTGATGCCACCACCGGTGAACAGTCCTATACACCCCTGAGAAGCATGAGCTTCTGGGCAGAGGTGCATACCAACGGACCCAGGCTGCAGGCAGGGCTTTTTGGAGGTTATTTCAGGAATATGGGCACAAAGGACCCCATGTCTGATGCGGGTAACACTGTTTACGGTCTGGCTACGGATATTTATTCCCTCTACAGGCTGTCGCCCAGGCTTATTATTAACTCGGGCAGTGCACGGCTGGCCCTTGAGCTCGAATATACGGCCGCTGCCTATGGAGAGGATCATGATGTGAATTATGTGCCTGGTAATACAATAATGGCATCAAATTTAAGGGCGCTGATTGCAGTGTATTATTTTTTCTAATTCGTATCTTAGTAAAGAAAACAGGGTAAGCGCTTATACAGTGCCTCTATCGCTGTGTATTATTGGCATTCTTACCTGCTTAAAAAGATATGGCTCCAGCTGAGAAAAATAAGTATATTATAAGCATAGTACTGCCTTCGGTGCTGGCAGTGGTGCTGTTTGTCTGTTCCTTTTACCTGGTGCTGGTTCCTCTTTTCGAAAACAGCATGATGGACCGGAAGAAGGAGATGATCAGTGAGCTCACAAATACCGCGCTCAGCCTTGTGAATGACTATAATGCCGATTACCGCTCGGGTATACTGTCGGAAGAGGAGGCCCGCCATATGGCTGCTGAGCGGGTGGGCAAGATGAGGTATGGAGACGACAGGAAAGACTATTTCTGGATAACAGATATGAGGCCATATATGGTTATGCACCCGTACAGGCCTGAGCTTAACGGTACTGACCTGTCGGATTACACTGATCCGGATGGCAAAAAACTGTTTGTAGAATCAGCCGCAGTGGTGAAAGAAAAAGGCGAAGGGTTTATAGACTATAAATGGCAGTGGAAGGATGATACCACCCAGATAGTGCCTAAGCTGTCGTATGTTAAAGGCTTCGACGAATGGAACTGGATAATTGGCACAGGCATATACCTTGATGATGTTAAAAAAGAGATACGGACAATAGAGAGGGGGCTTCTCTGGATAAGCTTTGCAATCATCATGGTCATCGCCCTGGTCCTGGCTTATATCAACAGGCAGAGTATGATTATTGAACGCAGGCGCAGGGAAGCGGAACAGGAGCTTTTACTTTCAAGGCAGAAATACAAGTCGCTCGTCGAAGCCTCCTCCGAGGGTACGATAATGATAATGGAGGGAAAGATAGTTTATGTTAACCAGAAATTCCTTGACCTGGCAGGCGCTGAACGTGAAGAGGTGTCAGGCGGAAAGTTTGAGGATATATTTGATATGAAGTGGACGGATATCACCGATGCCTTCACTGACCCGGGCAAATCTGTTAACTTCGAAACAGGCATTAAAGGCGCAGATGATACCCTGGTACCTGTTATTGTTTCCACTTCAAGGGTCAGGCATAATGATAACTTTGGTTATATATTAATTGTTAAAGAGCTTGGGAAATCAGATATCCTTAATAAAGAAAAGGAGAGCTTGCATCATGATATGCAGACATCACTGCTGCTGATGAACAGGCAGATAGGCAGCCTGGCTGTTGATTTTGTAAGCTGTGAGACGGACACCACCATAGCAGAGGCTGCCAGGCTGATGATGCGTAAAAAACAGGAAGTGGTTTTTGTTAAGCAGAAAGGGCAGGTGATAGGTGTGACCGGACGAAAAGATCTTTTAAACAGGCAGCTTGCCGAAGACCTGGATAACAGCGCTCCTGTTACAAGGATAATGTCTGCTCCTGTGATAAGCCTTCCTGCAGACAGCCCGGTATATGAAGCTATAATAGAATGCAGGACCAGGAATATCTCCCATATACTTGTCAGGAATAAGGAAGGTGATTATACAGGTGTCATAAGCTATAAGCAGCTGCTGGAGGCACAGCAGAATCATACCGGCGTGCTTACCGGGGAGATAAGAAGGGCGGAGAGCATAGATGATATGATACCGGCATACCAGAGAATGAATGTGCTGGTTGAGGCTTTTGTTGAAAGTGGTGTGAAGACCGAAAGCATAACAAGGGTTATATCGGGTATAGCCGATGCTGTTACAAAAAGAATAGCAGAGCTGGTTATTGAGGAGGAGGGAGAGCCGCCATGTGATTTCTGCTTTATAGCTATGGGAAGCCAGGGCAGGTCTGAGCAGACTCTTGTAACCGACCAGGATAATGGTATTATAACAGGTGACAGCTGTAAGGACGATGACAGGGCAGAGGAATATTTTGTCAGGCTGGGTAAAAAGATAAATAAAGGACTGGACCGGGTGGGTTATAATTACTGTCCGGGTAACTTCATGGCCGGCAACCCTGAGTGGAACATGTGCCTGGGCGACTGGAAAAAAGTGTTCTCGGGATGGATAAATAACAGCGATCCGCAGAGCCTGCTGGATATAAGTATATTTTTCGATTTCAGGGCTGTTTACGGTGAAAGCAGTCTTGCTGACAGTCTCAGACAGCATGTTAATAAAGCTGCTGAGGATAAGGCTGTCTTCTTCTTTCACCTGTCGCAGACACTTACCAGGTTTAAACCTCCGGTAGGTATGTTCGGGCAGATTGTAGGTGAACATGACTCACCCGACAGCAATATCGTGGATGTAAAAAAACTGCTGATGCCCGTCAGTGGCTTTGCCCGCATATATGCGCTTAAGCTGGGGATAGCCCACACCGGTACCATCCTGAGGCTGGAGAGCATAAAAGAGGCCGGAGTAGTGCAGGAACAACTGCTTGATGAAATAATACAGTCATATAAAACACTGATGACCTTCAGGTTGTCAAAGCAGGTGAAACAGGTGATGGAGGGCGGGGATCCCGGTAATGCACTGGATGTAAACAGGCTGACTGATATAGAAAAGTCAACGCTTAAAAAAGTGCTCTCCGTTATAAACGATATTATGATCACGCTGAAATCAGATTTTAAGGGTTCGGTCTGACACCTGGCAGGTATCACGGACCGTTGAAAATAATGATTATCCATAGTAAAAACTCCTTGATTAAAAAGCCTTTATCCAGGGTAATGGACAATTGATTGAAAAAAATCTTCGCGTGGTAATGGCCTATTGATTTTTTTTATATGTTTGCAAACACAAATGGAGAATATCTATATAAATAATAAAAACTGGTGGTGGCCGGAATACTTTACAATACCATTGTAAGGATCTGACGCTATTATGGATATAATAAAGGCTCATCGTTCTTGCGATGGGTCTTTTTGATTTTAATAACCAAACAAAATAACGATGCGTGATATTTTTACTGTTTCCGAAAAAATGCTTGCGGACACCCTGACACCTGTCAGCGCATACCTTAAGCTCAGGGATGTATATCCCCGCTCCGTCCTGCTTGAAAGTACGGATTTTCATCACCTCGAAAACTGCTATTCCTTTATATGCATTAAGCCCATGGCCGGCTTCACTGTTATGAATGAGCAGATTGTGACATGGGTAGAGGATGAGAAGACAGTAAGCAGGAATATTGACAGTAAGACGGATATACCCGGAGAATTACAGGATTTTATTTTCTCCTTCAGTTTCAGTGGGCAACAGGAATCCTTTAACAGCTTCTTCGGCCATATAGGATATAGCGCTGTGAGGTATTTTGAGGATATAAACCTTGAAAAGGCATCCCGGGAAACAGGATACCCTGATATCAGGTTCAGCCTCTATAAATATGTCATTGCCTTTAACCACCTGAAAAACGAAATACAAATACTTGAAAACCTGTATAAGGGAGAGAGTCCGTCCATCCATGAACTGAGATCAGTGCTGTTTAATAACAAGATCCCTGAATACGGTTTCTCTGCACTTGAGACGGCAGGTTCCAATATGACCGATGATGAATATATGTCGCTGGTCACAAAAGCAAAGGAACACTGTATGCGTGGCGATGTGTTCCAGATAGTACTGTCACGTTCATACTCCAGGGCTTTTCACGGTGATGATTTCCAGGTTTACCGAAACCTGCGCTCTTTAAACCCTTCACCCTATCTCTTCTATTTTGATTACGGCGATTATAAGATATTTGGCTCATCACCCGAGTCGCAGATAGTCATAAAAGACGGAAGGGCATATATCAATCCCATAGCCGGCACCTTTGGAAGAACAGGCAATGATGAGAGGGATAAGGAACTTTCACTTGAATTATCCGAAGATCCGAAAGAGAACGCCGAACATGTGATGCTGGTTGACCTTGCGCGGAATGACCTTGCGCGGAATGCTGATGATGTACGGATTGAAAACTATAAGGAGATACATTTTTATTCACATGTTATACATATTGTGTCAAAGGTGTCGGGCAGGATCAAGGATAAGGAACTGTTTATAAAAACAATAAGCGATTCCTTCCCCGCCGGCACTCTCTCCGGGGCTCCCAAGTATAAGGCCATTGAGCTTATTGACCGTTATGAGCCCGGTAACCGTGGTTTCTACGGGGGCTGTATAGGCCTGATAAACCCGGCGGGCGAAGCAAACCTGGCCATTACCATACGCTCCTTCCTGAGTCGTAATAACACCCTGTTCTACCAGGCCGGAGCAGGCATTGTCAACAGCTCCGTTGAAGAGAAGGAGCTGGCCGAAGTAAACCATAAACTGGAGGCATTGAAGGCTGCTGTAGAAACTGCCGGAACCAAATAATTAATAGCCATGAAGATTGCAGTGATAGACAATTATGATTCCTTTACCTATAACCTTGTACACCTGGTTAATTCATTAACTGATAATGAAGCTGATGTTTACAGGAATGACAGGATTGACCCGGCAAGGCTGGCCGGCTATGACGGTATTATACTTTCACCCGGTCCGGGTATACCCGCTGAGGCTGGATTGCTGAAAGATATTATAAGTGAATATGCCGGTAAGATTCCCTTATTCGGGGTATGCCTTGGTATGCAGGCTATAGCCGAAGTGTTTGGCGGCACCCTCAGGAACCTGTCTGCCGTGTACCATGGAGTGGATACGGATATCACGGTAAAAGATACCTCCCACAGGATATTCAGGGATGTTCCGGCGGTTTTTAAGGGGGGAAGGTACCATTCATGGATAGTGGACGGCAACATCCTGCCGGAGTCGCTGCTGCTTACAGCCTATGATAATGAGGGTAATGT
>JBKHBA010000106.1:0-8298 GCA_046542595.1 Bacteroidales bacterium
AGGACAATAATGCTGTCCTCGATGGATCTGTATCACATACTAATTTTAAGCAATGGCTTGTTGACCTGCGTATAAATGCCAATAATATAATGGCCTTTGACACCAGGCAAAAGGATAATAATGTGTTTTACGGAACAGCCTTTGCTTCAGGTGTTATAACGATTGAGGGCCCCGGCGGAAACCTGGATTTCAATATATCAGCCCTGACTGAAAACAATACCAGGATGTTTATCCCTCTTAATTCGGGAGAGGAGATCAGCGATTACCCTTTTATCAGTTTCAAAAAGCCTGATAGAGACACTAGCATAATCATCCCCACTATTCTGCCCCTGAAAGAACAGGATACCGAAAAAGCCGTATCACTAAATTTTGAACTGGATGTTACACCCGATGCAGAGATACAGCTGGTTTTTGATTCCAAGATTGGAGACATCCTGAGGGCACGTGGAGCCGGCACTTTAAACATGTCAATTGACGCTGACGGGAACTTTTCCATTTTCGGGGATTATGTTATAGAAGACGGTGATTACCAGCTTACCCTGGGCAATATTTTTAATAAGAACTTCATTGTTGAGGATGGTGGCACCATATCATGGAATGGTGATATAAGAGACGCCAATATAGATATCAGGGCCATATATAAGCTGAGAGCCTCACTTGAAGACCTCCTCCAGGATGAGACCTATAAGGAACGGATACCCGTGGAGTGCCATCTGAATATGAGAGGCAGCCTGTTAAACCCTGTTATAGGTTTTGATATATACCTGCCAACAGCTGATGAAACAACACGTACATACCTTAAAGATGTCATTGGTTCCGAAGAAGAAATGAGCAGGCAATTCCTGTATCTACTGGTAATGAACAGTTTTTACCCTGCTGTTTCCGGGTCAAGTATCAACACCAGCTCTGCCGGGGCATCTGCCATGGGTGTCACAACAACCGAGATGCTCTCAAACCAGCTCAGCAACTGGCTGTCTCAGATAAGCAACGATTTTGACATTGGCTTCAGTTACAGGCCGGGCAATGAAATAAGCAGCCAGGAAGTAGAGGTGGCTTTGTCCACTCAATTATTAAATGACAGGGTTATAATAAATGGTAATTTTGATGTCGGAGGTGAACAGACAAGCTCTTCCACAAATGAAATATCGGGTGATTTTGATGTCGAGGTTAAGCTGACTGAGAAAGTGAGATTCAGGGTCTTTAACAGGTCTAATGATAATATGATGTATGAGACCGCACCATATACCCAGGGCTTTGGACTTCTCTTCAGGCAAAGCTTTAACAGTTTTGGCGATCTGTTCAGAAAGGATAAAAGTGATATGAAGCGCGAAGAAGAACCGGAAATTGTTAATGAATAAAAAATATGGGAATGGAGATAATACAAAGGCTTATATCTCGTTTTTTTTATATCTTCGACGGATCAAAAGGCCGATAACTAAAGTCTATTGCTTAAAGGCCGCAGAAAAAAATCTCCGGATCCAGGCAAATGTAAAATAAAGATTCCGGGAAGAATAATATCAAATAAGAACAAATTAATATTAATACTTAAATGAGACTATTAAACATTGCATTTCAGGACCCTGAAGTCATACTGGAAGAATCGGAACAGATAACATTATCTTTTGGTGAACTGGTACTTAAGGGGGGCTGGGTCATGGTACCCATCATTTTATTGTCGGTAATAGCAATTTATATATTCTTTGAAAGGTTTTACGTAATAACAAAGGCCGGTAATGAGGACAGGAATTTTATGAACAGGATAAAAGATTATATATATGACAGTAAGATAGATGCTGCCATTGCACTCTGCAAATCAAATAATTCACCCGCCTCACGAATGGTTGAGAAAGGTATAACACGCATAGGGAGGCCACTTAATGATGTAAATACAACAATTGAAAACATAGGTAAACTTGAAGTCTATAAACTGGAAAAAGGCCTGCCTGCCCTGGCAACAATAGCGGGGGCAGCACCTATGATAGGTTTTCTTGGTACGGTTATTGGAATGATTAGAGCGTTCTATGACATGTCCAATGCAGGCAATAATATCGATGTATCCCTGCTTAGCAACGGTATATACACGGCAATGGTGACCACGGTAGCCGGATTGATAGTTGGTATTCTGGCATATTTTGCCTATAATATACTTGTAGCCAAGGTTGAGAAGGTAATCTTTAATCTTGAGGCTACTTCAACGGAGTTTATGGATATATTGAATGAACCGGTATAATTTTTATCAGTCATGGCAATAAGATCAAGAAATAAGATAAGTGCCTCATTCAGCTTTGCAGGGATGTCAGATATAATATTCCTGCTGTTGATATTCTTTATGGTGACCTCAACGCTGATACACCCTACGGCACTTAAACTGCTTCTGCCACAGGGCAGCAGCCAGACGGAGGCCAAACCGCTGACAACCGTATCAATAACAAGGGATCTGCAGTATTATATCGAAGACCAGCAGGTTGCCTTTGAGGACCTGGAGGCAGCTCTTCGCCAAAAAATTGGACAGAGCAAAGAAACATATATATCCCTTCATGTAGATAAAACCGTTCCCGTAGAACACGCAGTCAGAGTAATGAATATAGCTAAAAACAATCAATATAAACTGATCCTTGCGACAAACCCGAAATAACGAGCTTTATAACTTTCCTTCGGACAGGAAGAAAGGTATAATAGGTACAGTGGTATTTCATGTAATACTGGCTGTAATACTTATTATAACGGGCTTTCATACGCAACTTCCTTTACCCGAAGAAGAAGGGATACTTGTTAATTTCGGAACAGATGATACCGGGTCAGGCATGCTTGAACCGGCTGCCTCTTCCTCACAGGAAGAAAGCAGCAGTGCACAGGAATCTTCAGCTGACAGATCATCCCGGCAAGCAGATGAGCAGGTGCAGAGCGAGCAGGAGGCAGAGGAGGCCCTTATGACACAGGATTTTGAAGAAGCGGCTGTTGTTGAAGAAAAAAAGGAACAGCCTGACCCTGAAGAAGAACAGCGCCTGAAGGAAGAAGCAGAAGCTGAAAGGATAAGGCAGCAGGAACTTGAAGAAGAAAGGCTCAGGAAAGAGGCAGAAGAAGCGGAGAAAAAGAAGCTGGAAGAAGAACAGAGACGAAGAACGGAAATAATGAACCGTACCCGCACTGCCCTGGAGAATGCAAACGCCAGGGGCTCAGATACAAGCAGTGAAGGCATTGCAGGTGGTGAAGGTAACCAGGGTGTGGAAACCGGATCAGTTGATTCCAAAGTTTATGAAGATGGTGAGGGAACCGGCACCGAAGGAATCTCTTACGACCTTGCAGGGCGGCAGCCCAGATCATTGCCAAATCCCGAATATGACGTGCAGAGCGAAGGAATTGTTGTTGTGGAAGTAACTGTTGACCGGAACGGAAACGTAACCAAAGCCGTTCCCGGAGTCAAAGGATCAACAACCCTCGAAGAATATTTCCTGAACGTAGCCCGCAATGCGGCTATGGACGCTAAATTTGACCGTAAGCCTGATGCCCCGGTGATACAAAAAGGGACTATTACCTATCATTTCATCCTGAGATAAGCAGATCGATAACACCAAGGACTTTAAGGGCTGAAACAAAGATAGCCAGAAGTAATATAATCCGGACAAATTTCGGTCCCCAGCTGACAGCCGTACGCGTACCAATCCATGCTCCAATCATATTTCCCACAGACAGTATAAGGCCTGTTTTCAGGTCAACCTGCCCGTTAATAAAAAATACAATAAGGGCTATCCCTGTATAGACAAGGATAATAAAAACCTTCAGTGCATTGGCTTTTACAAGATCGGCTCCCACACCCAGTACAAGTCCCGCCAGCAGGAAGAAACCCACCCCTGCCTGTATAAAGCCTCCATACATACCAATAAAAAAGAATATTATAATCCGCCAGAATTTAGGGCTTCCGTCAATCTTCCCAGCATGCTCCCTTATCCACCTTTCAGGTTTGATCAGTATAATAAAAAACATAAAGACCAGCAGTCCGCCAATAAATGACCTGAGTATCTGCTCACTGAAATTAACAGCCATCAGGGCTCCTGCCAGCGACCCGACAGTAGCAGGTATCACCAGCCATATTCCCTCTCTGTATTCAAAAACTTTCTGCTTTTTGAAGCTTCCTACTGCAACAATATTTTGCATAAAAATAGCCACGCGGTTAGTGCCATTGGCTATATTGGCCGGTAAACCAAGGAACATCAACAGTGGTAGTGTGAGAAGGGATCCACTGCCGGCCATGGTATTTATAAAACCAGCAATAATGCCAACTGCTATAACTGCCGGATAAATATACCACTCCATAAATACCTACAGCTTGTCTTCCCCGAGAAGCTCGGATATTGCCCTCTCAAGATTAGCAATCAGGGAGTTGTCTTTAATAACATAATCGTCTATACCCTTCCGGGCGAGCTCAAGGACAACATCCCCCCTGTCCTGACCTGAAAGCATAATGACCGGGACATCAGGTTTCTTTTCCCTGATCCGGTCTAAGACCTCCATGCCATTTAAAACTTTTATACCTGATTTAAAGAAATAATAATCCAGGATTATCAGGTCAGGGTTCCTGTCAAGAGCGGCTATACATTCCTCTCCGTATTCAAAAGGTTCAACAAGGAAATCCTCCGAATTGAAACGCTTAATAATCAACTGGTTGATAAAAGGATCATCATCAACAATAAATATTAGTTTTCGCTTGCTCATTTAACAGTCCGAGTTGTAATCCCTGTAAAGATAAATAAAATTTTTTCAAAGAAAATAATACAGGTTTTTAAAGGCAGCATATGATGAAAGAATATAAATCTGTCAAGTCCCTTCAGCTTATCAGCTACCTTGATGGAAAAGATAAATGAATTTTACTACCCCCCTGTAATAGTCCGGCCCCTTCAAAATATCAGTTTACCAGGTAAAAAGAGGGAAAGGTTTCATCATATCATTCACCCTCTTGCCTACGCGGTCAATTATCTCCCTGTTATCAATATTTGAAATAACCTCATCAATAAGCTCAACTATCAGGGGCATAGAGTCCTCCTTTAAGCCTCTTGTTGTAATAGCCGGTGTCCCTATTCGTAAGCCAGAAGTCTGGAACGGGGAACGCGAGTCAAAAGGCACCATATTTTTATTTACCGTTATATGTGCATTAACAAGTGTGTTTTCCACCTGTTTACCCGTAATATCAGGGTATTTGGTTCTAAGATCTATCAGCATGGAGTGGTTGTCTGTGCCACCGGATATAACCTTATAACCCATGCCCATAAAAGTTTCCGCCATCACTATAGCATTCTTAAGAACCTGTTTTTGGTATCCTTTGAATTCAGGACTCAATGCCTCGGCAAAGGCTACTGCCTTTGAAGCAATAACATGTTCCAGGGGGCCTCCCTGTGTACCCGGGAATACAGCTGAATTGAGCAATGATGATATCTTTCTGACCACTCCTTTTTTGCTTGTCTTACCCCAGGGGTTATCAAAATCCTTACCTGCCAGAATAATACCTCCCCTGGGTCCTCTCAGGGTCTTATGAGTGGTGGAGGTCACTATATGTGCATATTTAACAGGATTCTTCAGAAGTCCGGCCGCTATCAACCCGGCAGGATGGGCCATGTCAACCATAAAAATAGCTCCTGTCCTGTCGGCTATATTCCTCATCCTCTCGTAATCCCACTCCCGTGAATAGGCAGAGGCACCTCCTATAATCATTTTGGGTTTTTCCCTCAGTGCAATTTCCTCCATCATATCATAATCGACCAGACCTGTTTCTTTGTCGACACCGTAAGCAACAGGCTTGTATACGAGGCCGGAGAAGTTAACCGCTGATCCATGTGAAAGATGGCCTCCGTGAGAAAGATCCAGACCCATAAACTTATCTCCGGGGTTCATAACAGCCATAAAAACAGCCATATTCGCCTGTGCACCTGCATGGGGCTGCACATTCGCATATTCTGCATCAAAAAGCTCTTTAAGACGATCTATGGCAAGAGTCTCCGACTGGTCAACTATTTCACATCCTCCATAATAACGTTTCCCCGGATATCCCTCTGCATATTTATTGGTCATTACTGAAGCCATGGACTCAAGGACCTGGTCACTCACAAAGTTCTCGGATGCTATTAATTCAAGACCATTAAGTTGTCGTTGTTTTTCCTTTTCAATAAGATCAAAAATCACTGTATCTTTCTTCATTTCTTCAGCCTCTTGTTTTTAATTACTATAATTTCTATTCTTAAGTTAATCAGTACAATCAAGTATTTATAATTAACAAATATAAGCCTAATTTACTATAATGGGAGCTTCAAAGCCCTTTAATTGAATATATGATTATTCTGTTTTAATTCTTTTTCATTTATCACCATGGTACATAATCCGGGAATAATTTTAATATTATACACTTAATACACCCATTATATTCCTTTTGTTCATGGCAAAAGATTGCAGCCCTGGTAATGAATGTGTTAAATACGGAGTCTGTTTTAACGGGCAGGACTGAAAATGTTGAAGGATTATGATTATATTTATATTGTCTCTGAACAGCAGGAAAGATAAAACTGGAAACACAGATTAAACCAGGAAGATATAAGCTGTAGAAATTCTGATAAAGATGAAATGCATAATAACTATTTATACAATAATACTGGTATTAAGTTTAACAGGCTGCAGCTGGAATAATGAAACAGATGAGGGTCCGTATTACACAGGTTCTGTTTCTTTCCCTGCAGGTACCGGCATGGAAGAGAAAATAAAAATGGCTGCAAGAGTTGTTCCTGACAGTCAGCAGCTTGCGTGGCAGAAACTGGAAATGACAGCATTCATTCATTTTTCGGTAAACACCTTCACCGGCAAGGAATGGGGCGATGGAGATGAGTCGCCTGAATTATTTAATCCAACAGAATTCAATGCTGAACAATGGGCCAGGGTGATATCAGAGGCGGGTATGAAAATGATTATCCTCACCTGTAAGCACCATGATGGTTTTTGCCTGTGGCCGACAGGAACTACAAAACATTCAGTCAGGTACAGCCCATGGAAGTCAGGCGGGGGCGATGTGGTAAGGGAGCTTAAGGAGGCCTGTGATAAATATGGCCTGAAATTCGGCATCTACCTGTCGCCATGGGACAGAAACGCCGAATCATACGGTTCAGAGGCATATAATGAATTCTATATGGCACAACTGAAGGAGCTGCTGACATGGTACGGCACCGTGGATGAAGTGTGGTTTGACGGGGCCAGCGGGGAAGCTGCTGACGGCAGGGTGCAGGAATATGACTGGGACTCTTATTACAGGCTTATTGACAGGTACCAGCCGGGTGCGGTGACGGCAGTGATGGGCGAGGATATAAGGTGGGTTGGCACAGAATCCGGTTACGGACGGGAAACAGAATGGAGCGTAACAGCACTTGCCCCCGGGGCCGGGAAGAAGAGCAATAAGATAAATGAGAAACTCGGACTAAATGCTATGTCGGAAGACCTGGGGTCAGCAGACCTGGTAAAAAAAGCAAATATAATGTTCTGGTATCCTGCAGAAGTTGATGTTTCAATACGACCGGGATGGTTTTACCACAGTGAGGAAGATGACAGGGTCAAATCACCTGAAAAACTGTTTGATATATATATTAACTCTGCTGGCAGGAATGCCGTTTTACTGCTTAACATACCCCCGGACACCCGTGGATTAATACACGAGAACGATGTTGCAAGTTTGAATCAATTTAAAGCTTATCTCGACAAAACTTTTGAAAGAAATATATCCTTCAGGGCTTTCACCAGGTACCCCGGTGCCAGAAAGAGTGTTGATAACAGAAATGAAACCTTTACCTGTATTGATAAATTCCCTGCACAGATAGAATTCAAATTTCCTTTTGAGGAAGATTTCAATATTTTTATGATCCAGGAGAACATAGCTAAAGGGCAGAGAATAGAAGAATTCAAAGTGGAAGCTTTCACGGATGGGGAATGGCATGAAATTGCCGGTTCTACCACGGTGGGATATAAGAAACTTCTTAAATTTCCCGTAACAACAAGTGACAGAATAAGGCTTACCATATTAAAATCAAGGGATAATGCAATGATCTCAGAAATAGGCCTGTACCTTGAACCCGACAGTTCAGAACTATAATAAGCTGTTATTCTGGCTACTTCATGCCATATACTTTTTCCTGTACCTCGTCAAAGTTATTTTCTCCTTTGACTGGAAAGCGCGGTACAGGGAGTTAACTGACCCAAAGCCTGAACGGTCGGTAAGCTCTTCCACGCCTATACCCGGTTGATCTTTTAAGAGTTCTTTTGCATAGTTAA
>JBKHBA010000107.1:0-8199 GCA_046542595.1 Bacteroidales bacterium
AGTGAGCCCTATCAATACCATTGTACAGATGAGCACTATCAGACCTGTTCCCGGGCCATGGTAAAAAAATGACAGTACAATACCACTTATAATACTTACAGCCCCTCCTATACCGGCAATTGTTATACCCGGCACTATAAGAAACTCGACCATAAAAAGGAGTATCCCAAGAATTATAAGAAAAATGATTACGCCCAGCGATTCCATTTGTATTATTTTATTTCACATGACAGGTTCCTGTCGAGCAGCCCGGTTTGCATAGAGACAAGAACACCCTTCATGCCTGACTTAATCTCACAGCTGCCCCTGTGGTGAGTTATTAATGCACATTGCTCAGCCTGCACAGGATCATGGCCGCACACTTCGACCAGTGATTCTATTACATGCTCAAAGGAATTATAATCGTCATTTAACAGAACGAGAATATTCTCACCTCCTCCTTCAATCCTCTTATTATGTGATAATGGCTTCTCTTTCATGGTGATTAAAAAAAAACAGATTTCACAGGTTTTAAAAATTCATGCATGAATATATGCAAAAAAATCACTCGCTATGGAATCTTCCGTTTTATCTCTGCTACTGATTATTATTTTTCAAAATACATATCAAATAATTTCTTTGCCGTCTCCAGGGGTATCTCCTTTTTCCCCATGTATGCCGCCACTTCCGCTTCCTTCATCCCGTTACGGTATAAGAGGTCGGCATAAGTTGCAGCACTTTCAAAAGTAAGAAAATTTCCTATCAAATACACATATTCACCGGCATCTGTCTCAAAAATATCATAAGTCCTGCTGCCGGCCAGCCTTTCAAACTTTTCAAGCCTTTCACCTTTGATCTTCTCCTTTGTCTCCAGCACCCTCACCCTGTATACCAGGGTAGGCGGCTCCACTTCCTCCGGTTTGTGGCTGTCCGGTAGCGCATCATCACTCACAAGACTCCTGTCCGACCATCTGCCCTCAAGCTGTTCAGCCCTGTCCATACTAATCCTTTCACCATCCATCACTGCCAGTATAAAAGCATCGCTAAAACCTTTCCGCCTGACTTTAACAAGGGCTCTCTCTGCAGCCTGCTTAGTTCTGAACATTCCTATAAAATAAAAATTCACATCCGAGCCTTCAGCCCTTGCAATGCTTACCGGTCCCAGCTTATTAAAGAAAGATAGCGGTTTGGGATTTCTGAAGGCCGCCACCTGTATCCTGTAAATTAAGCCCTCCGGTAATTCCGGGTTAACCGCTATATCTCCATCCTGTTCATAATCCTCACTGAAAAGTTCAAGCACAGGATCCGGGCGGCTGATGGCACTAAGGCTGTCAGCAAGCGCACTGGCTGTTACTGCTGTGTCAGCAGCTGTTACTGTTGTATCAGCAGCTGTCTCAACAGGGACTCCCTGTTCTTTCTTAATTTTTTCTCCCTGTTCTGTCTCAGTTGTTTCTTCCCTGCCTTTTTCATTCCCTGCTGCTATCCTTTCACCTGCCTCCTTATCCCCTTTCACCCTTCCGGCATTTTTCAGGCTGTCATCATACTGTTCACCGGCCAGGGGAAGTTCTTTCTCCATATCTCTCAGTTCAGGTAATATTTCCCTGTCATATTTCTCAGAGGCCAGCCTTGCTGCTTCCCTGTATTTACGGTCGGCCTCCCTCTGGTATTCAAATCCTGACTGCTCCAGTGATAATATTTTTGTCCGCAGCGATTGACTGTCCGCCCCTGTCATCTCAGCCAGGTTTACCCTGTATCTGTCGGCCAGCCTCAGCAATGAATCAGCCATAAACTGGTACTCAAGGGCCTCCCTTGCCAGGCTTTCATAATCAGTCCCCGGATCCTGCCCGCGCTTCACTCCAGCACCCTCTTCATCAGCTACCCTGCCTGTATCCGGTTTAACAGTGTCCTGCTCAGCCTTCATCACCACAGTATCCTCCCCTGTCTTGTTTTTCTTTTCAGTTTCCCCTGTCTCCTTCCTTACTCTCTCCTTAGCCTTCCCGGCCGTACCTGCATCATCTTCCCCTGCTTCCTGTCCACTTTCTTCACTCTCTTTTATATCACCTTTACCGGCAATACATTCATCAATCAAACCGTCAATATCCAGTTCCCTTACCTCCCTCCGCCTGGCTGTCTCACGAAAATTATCATAGGCATCAACAGCCAGATCAAAATCGCCTGCCTGCTGGTATGCCCGGCCCAGGTAGTACCAGGCCCTGTCGGGAACAGTTCTGACAGCCGATGAGTTAAGGATAGCCTCTTTCAGCAGTTTGGTTGACTCAACCGGACCCTGCCTTAGTTCAACCATGCAGGCACCTGTATAATATGCATAGACGGGATCGGCAATAAACCGGTCACTCAGAGCCTTATAATGCTTTAAGGCAGTGCGGTAATCCTTATCTTCAAATGCCTTTTCAGCCCGGTCCCTGTCAGGGGTAAAGCCCTCATCCTGTGCATAAGCAGGCATGCATACCATTATAAGCATCATAATCAATGCCGGCATGATCTTAGTGTTGCCCGTATTCAACTTTATAGTCTTCATAATTGTTGTTAATAACAATTACATAATTTGTTTCAAAATACAATTCAAACTTCGTAAATTTACGTTTAATAAAAAAATAATAAAGAATTATGACCAAGCTTAAAGAAGGTCAGAAGGCTCCTTTCTTTGAAGGGACTGACCAGAGTGGCAATACAATAAAACTCGATGATTTTAAAGGTAAAAAGCTGGTTCTTTATTTTTATCCCAAAGATAACACCCCCGGCTGCACAAATGAAGCCTGTAACTTGAGGGATAATTATAAAGATTTGCTGGCCAGGGACTTTGCAGTGGTTGGCGTAAGCCCTGATTCCATAACATCACATCAGAAATTTGCCGGCAAATACGATCTGCCTTTCCCACTTATATCTGATACCGAAAAAAAGATAATGTCTGATTACGGAGTGTGGGGTGAAAAAAAGATTTTCGGCAAAATATCAATGGGCGTACAGCGCACTACCTTTATCATCGATGAGAAAGGCATCATAGAAAATATCATAAAGAAAGTGGACACCAAAGAACACACAGAGCAGATATATAAAGTATACGAACAATAAAAACCAGGCGGCAAAGAAAAAAAATAGTATGAGCAAGGATAAGAAAGAGATCAATAAGGACAAACTGAAAGCCCTTGAGATAACCATGGGCAAGATAGAGAAAGACTTTGGCAAGGGCACCATTATGAAGCTGGGCGACCAGGCCGTGCAAAATGTAAGGTCAATAAGCACAGGTTCAATAGGACTGGATATGGCCCTTGGCATTGGCGGACTGCCAAGGGGGAGGGTTACGGAGATATACGGACCGGAAGCATCGGGCAAGACCACCCTGGCCATACAGGCCATAGCCGAAGCACAGAAGCTGGGTGGAGTGGCAGCCATTGTGGATGCCGAGCATGCCTTTGACCGCTTCTATGCTGAGAAGCTGGGTGTTGACATTGAGAACCTCCTGATATCACAACCTGATAATGGCGAGCAGGCCCTGGAGATAACAGATCACCTTATCCGCTCAGGGGCACTGGATATAGTGGTTATTGACTCGGTAGCCGCCCTCACACCCAAAGCGGAGATAGAGGGAGAGATGGGCGACTCCAGGATGGGGCTCCAGGCAAGACTCATGTCGCAGGCACTGCGTAAACTCACTGCCAATATAAGTAAAACACATACCTGCTGTATCTTTATAAACCAGCTAAGGGAAAAGATAGGCGTTATGTTTGGTAATCCCGAAACAACAACAGGCGGAAATGCTCTCAAGTTCTATGCCTCGGTACGTCTCGACATAAGGAGGATAAGCCAGATAAAGGAAGGTGAAGATATAATAGGCAGCCGTACAAGGGTCAAAGTGGTGAAAAACAAGCTGGCACCACCATTCCGCAAGGCTGAATTTGATATTATGTACGGTGAAGGAATAAGCCGTACAGGAGAGATCATAGATATGGGTATTGAACACAACATCATTACCAAGAGCGGGTCATGGTTCAGCTATGGCGATACCAAGCTGGGACAGGGCAGGGAGGCCGTCAAGCAGATAGTGGCTGATAACCCTGAGCTGTTTGAAGAGCTGAGCAATAAGATCAGGGAAGCACTGAAACCAAAAACTTAATCGCATAAACCGGACATGGACTCAATATAGCGGTCTTATGAACGGATAAGTAAAATTTTAAGCCTATGAACCGTTTTTATTTGTTTACAG
Organism: Bacteroidales bacterium; assembly: GCA_046542595.1. GTDB lineage: Bacteria > Bacteroidota > Bacteroidia > Bacteroidales > VadinHA17 > UBA9300. The sequence continues at coordinate 4,205 of JBKHBA010000107.1, forward strand.
CATCTGTTCTTCTCATGCTGGTAAGTTATTCATGCCGGGAAACAGGAGAAGCAGAAAAAACTGCTTTTGATATGCAGCTGACAGAAAAGGAAAAAGAAGAGGCTGTCATGAGCCCCGAGATATTGTGGAAATTCAGGAGGATGGGCGGTATAAGCCCCTCACCCGATGGCAGGACAATACTTTTCACACTGACCGATTACAATCTTGAAGATGAAAAGAGCAGGACCAATATTTTCTCCATACCTGCCGGTGGAGGTGATATTGTACAGCTGACAGATAACGGGGGCTCTTCACCCTCATGGATAATGGAGGGTGACAGGGTGGCCTTTAAAAAAGATGGCAGCCTGTGGACCATGAAGCCTGACGGGACAACCAAAAAAAAGGTTAAAAATCTCGGCAACTTTGAAATATATTCGGTATCGCCCAGGGGCGATATGATATATTTCACCAGGAAGGTTAAGCTGGATAGCACCGCCAGCGAGAAGCATGATATGCCAAAAGCCGATGTAAGGATTATTGATGACCTGATGTTCAGGCACTGGAACTACTGGCACGACTATTCATACAGCCATATCTTCGTTGCTGAATTCGATGGACAAACTGTATCAGAAGGGAAAGACATAATGGAAGGCCAGAGGTATGAATCGCCAACAGCACCATGGTTCGACGGAGCAGAGATAGCATGGAGCCCTGATGGTAAAAAGATTGCATACACATCCAAAAAGCTGAGGGGCAAAGAAGCGGCGGTAAGCACCAACACGGACATATTCATCTACAGCCTGGAAGAAGGGAGCACAGTTAACCTGACTGAAGGGAACAGGGGCTTTGACCATTATCCCGTTTTTTCTCCCGACGGTACCAGGCTGGCCTGGCAGAGCCAGGAAGAAGAGGGTTACGAATCGGATCTCGAAAGGCTCTTTATACATGATTTCAGCAGCGGCGAAACCAGGTGGGCCTCAGAGGGATGGGATTATAATATCAGTAATGTCATCTGGACTGAAGATGCCGGCGGAATATATTTTGCCAGTCCCTACCTGGGCACCACACAGGTGTTTAATATTGATCTTGGATCAGGCAGGGTGCAGCAGGTCAGCAGCGGAAAATATAATTACAGTCCGCTTGCCCTTTACGATGAAAAAATAATTACCGGCATACAGTCCATGTCCATGCCAACGGAGATAGCCGTAATGGACAGGGACGACGGAGAGATGAACATTATCAGCTCTGTCAACAGCCATGTGCTTGATCATATAGAAATGGGCAAGACAGAAGAAAGATATATTAAAACAGCTGATGGCCAGGATCTGCAGATGTGGGTTATCTATCCACCCGGCTTTGATCCTTCAAAAGAATATCCTGCCCTGCTCTACTGCAAAGGCGGTCCGCAGGGCCCGCTGGGGCAAAGCTGGTCGTACCGCTGGAACTACCAGATGATGGCAGCCAGGGGTTATATAGTGGTGGCACCCAACAGGCGCGGCAATTCAGGCTTCGGCTCCGAATGGAGAGAACAGATATCACTGGATTATGGAGGAAAGAACATGCAGGATTACCTCGATGCCATCGACCATATGGCTGCCGAGCCTTTTGTTGACCAGGACAGGCTGGGAGCGGTAGGCGCCAGCTATGGCGGGTATTCAGTCTTCTACCTTGCAGGCATGCATGAAGGAAGGTTTAAAGCACTGATATCCCATTGCGGCATGTTCAATATAGAGAGCTGGTACGGGTCAACAGAAGAGCTATGGTTTCCGAACAAGGATATTGGAGGTCCCTACTGGGAAGATCCCAAACCCGTGGGATATAAGTATTCACCCCACCTGTTTGTTGACAAATGGACGGCCCCCATACTCATCATTGTGGGTGAACATGATTACAGGATACCATATACCCAGAGCCTTGAAGCATTTACAGCAGCACAGCTGAACGATGTGCCGAGCAGGTTGCTGTTCTTCCATAATGAAACACATTTTGTGACCAAACCACAGAATGCAGTGATATGGCAGAGGGAATTTTTTGAGTGGCTCGACACATACCTGAAAGAATAAAGGATAAGTAAAAGAGGAATAGTATCCTGATGAACGGCACAGTTGCCTGGGTGTTTTCCGGTACATTGCAACCTTATAAAAGGCAGTAAAGCAATAAGCAGGTGATCACATCATTATTTGCTTTACCCGTTTCAGTTTTTCCGGGTTGCTCATATGGCCGTCGAGCCAGTGTATCTTTATACCCTTTCGTTCCATGCCCCTGAACCAGGTCATCTGTCTCTTGGCAAACTGGTGAATGGCTGTCTCCAGCTTCCCCTTCATCTCACCGTAGCTCATTTGCCCGAGCAGGTAATAAGTTATGTACCGGTATTCAAGCCCGTAATAGATAAGTGTATCGGCAGGTATGCCACTGTCAAGCAATGCCTTCACCTCCTCTGTCATACCCGACTCCAGCCTTGACTCCAGTCGCCGGCTGATCCTCTCCCTCCTGCTTTCACGGTCATACTTAATACCGAATATTAAAGGTCTGATAAGAGGAAAGTCGTGCACCGCCTTACTGTTATGCCTGTAATATTCCTCTATCTCAATGGCACGAAGGGCACGCTTATGCGTATCAATATCCGTTTTATTATGCAGGCGCTTATATCCTGCCAGCATAGCGGAAAGCTCCTCCAGCGACTTATTACCGAGCTCTTTTCTCAGTCTGTCATTAAGCGGTACCTTAACCAGGCTGTAACCGCTGATAATACTGTCTATATACATGCCCGATCCTCCGCATACAACAGGCAGCACCCCCTTTTGCCTGAGGTTTTCGTACACCCGCAGAAAATCGCGCTGGTATTCATACACATTATACTTATAACCCGGGTCAACAATATCGATCATATGGACGGGCACCATTCTGCCGTCAACAAGATAATCCTCATAATCCTTACCTGTACCTGTATCCATCCCACGGTACACCTGCCTTGAGTCGGCAGAGATAATCTCACCCCCGTATTCTGACGCCAGGAGGGCAGCGAAAGCTGTTTTGCCCGAGGCGGTGGGACCGGTAATAACGATTATATCATATCTGCCTTTGTCCATAACTTAATTGTTTGCCAAAATTAGTTATTTTTGCCCCACTGTAAAATACAAATACATGACTGATATCGGGAGGCTGCCGGGCAGGATCAAAAACATCCTTTTTAAACCAGTGGCAACATGGGAAGAGATAAGAAAGGAAGATATGTCTGTCCGGACGGTCAGCAGGTCCTATTTGATCCCCATCCTTATCATTGTGTCATTGTCAGCCTTTACCGGCATACTGATATACACATCCAGTAAGCTGTCAATATTATACCCCGTTATCAGGGCTTTAAAGCATTTTACCTGCTTTTATATTACCATACTGCTGTCTGCCCTTATCCTTAACGAGCTGTCATCCGCCTATATGAATACCAGGAACTACTCTTTTAATTTCAGGCTTGTTACCTATTCACTGACACCTCTTTTTACAAGCGTTTTTATTACCCGCCTGCTGCCTGACCTTGCCCTTATAAACCTGCTTGGTTTTTACGGGGGCTATATACTGTACCGTGGCATGCAAACCATAGAAAAAAAAGAAAAACAAAACCTGTTAAATTACTTTATTGTAGCTTTGCTTACTGTAATAACACTTTATTTTTCCATAAGCTGGATAAGCCGCTCACTGTTTGAGGGCCTTTATTTTGCATTTGCAGGGAGTATATGAAAAAAGAGAAGAAACATAATATAGTAATAAGGAATAAGAAGGCATCACATGATTATATCTTCATTGACACCTTCATTACCGGCATACAGCTCACGGGCACCGAGATAAAATCGATAAGGGCCGGCAAGGCCAGCCTGACAGATTCATACTGCAGGTTCAGGAACGGCGAGCTATATGTTACCGGCATGAATATATCTGAATATTTCTGGGGCAATATCAATAACCACGAAACACGCCGTGAGCGCAAGCTGCTGCTGCACAAGAAAGAGCTCAGGAAGCTG
>JBKHBA010000108.1:0-8183 GCA_046542595.1 Bacteroidales bacterium
CTCATAGCCGGTATTTTCAGCTCTCAGTGAGCATGTGGCTTTTGTAACCTTATTAATCCTGGTATATATTCGTTTGAATGCTGTTTTATCCATTATGCTATTCTCCTTTCATTAATTAGTGATTCCAGCTGCTCTTCGTATCCCCTGAACTGTTCAGATTCAAAGGCAGAATAGTTCATTTGTTTCAGCATATTTATCAGCTGGCGGAAGTACAGTGCCACTTCCTCAAATTTGCTGAACTCAAATTTTGTTTCAACCAGTTCCAGCACTTTCTCCAGCATATACTTCTGCCTTTCCAGAGGTGTCATCCTGTCCATTTCATCAAAAGCGTCCTGCTGTAGTATAACAAAGTCTATAACTTCTGATTTCCAAAACAATATATGATGGTCAACAGGCACGCCGTCATCACCCAGTATATTTATCTGTTCATTGACCTCTTTACCTTTTATTATTATATCGCGGGTTTTGTCAACCATCTTTGTCCAGTTCTCTGATATTGTTTCAGCCAGGGTAGCCTGCAGCTCTTCGTACTCCATATATTTTGAATAACTTTCTATGGGGTCGATGGCAGGGTAGCGCTTGCTGTCTGCTCTCTCCTGCGAGAGGGCATAGAAGCATCTGGCTGCTTTCTTGGTAGCCTCTGTCACCGGCTCTTTCAGGTTACCGCCTGCAGGTGATACCGTACCTATAAAGGTGATGGATCCCCAGGCTTTGTTATTAAGCTCCACCACTCCGGCCCTTGAGTAGAAGTTGGAGATGATAGCCGGCAGGTCCATAGGGAAGGCATCGGGTCCGGGCAGCTCTTCCATCCTGTTGGACATCTCCCTGAGGGCCTGTGCCCATCGTGATGTGGAGTCGGCGAGCATAAGTACCTTGAGTCCCATATTACGGTAGTATTCGGCCAGTGTCATGGCTGTATAGACTGATGCTTCACGTGCAGCCACCGGCATATTGGATGTGTTGGCTATGATGGTTGTCCTTTCAATCAGCTTGGCGCCTGTACGTGCATCTTCGAGCTCAGGGAATTCCTTGAATATCTCCACCACCTCATTAGCCCTCTCGCCGCAGGCTGCCACTATCACGACATCGGCCTCAGCCTGCCTGGATACGGCATGCTGCAGCACTGTCTTCCCGCAGCCAAAGGGTCCGGGTATAAATCCTGTACCTCCTTCTGTTATAGGGTTAAGGGTGTCTATGGCCCTTATACCCGTCTCCAGTATTTTCGAAGGCCTGGGCTTGTTATTGTATGCTTTCAGCGGTCTTTTGACAGGCCATTTCTGCACCATGCTCACTGATTGTTTCCTTCCTTCAGCGTCTGTCAGCACAGCTATCTCATCTTCTATCTTAAAGGCTCCTGCCGGGACTATTGACTCAACGGTCCACCGGCCTTTAAGTGTAAAAGGAGCCATTATCTTATGATCGATCCTGTTCTCTTTTACCTCACCCATCCAGCTGCCTGCCTCCACCGTATCACCCGGCGAGGCCAGCGGGGTAAAGTCCCATTCCTTTTCTTTGTCGAGCGGATCAGTATATTCGCCTCTCTCAAGGAATATGCCTTTCATGGTATCGAGATTATTCTGCAGCCCGTCGTAGTTACGGCTTAGTATGCCGGGTCCCAGGCTTACCTCCAGCATCTTGCCGCTGAACTCAACAGTTGCTCCTGTTTTGAGTCCGCGCGTGCTCTCAAATACCTGCACATAAGCCAGGCTGCCCTCTATCTTTATAACCTCGGCCATAAGCCTTGTATCACCATGCTTTATCATGCATATCTCGTTTTGTGATACAGCGGCGTCAACCTCCACTATCACAAGATTTGCTATTATGCCTTTTACTTTTCCACCAGTCATTATCTATGTTTTTATTTTTTCTTTCTTTTAATCAATAATCGTTGTCTTCCATCGTTGCCGGTTCCTGCCACGCGCTGTTCACTATGGCTCTCAGCTTTTGCTCACCGCTTTTTTTATCAAGGGGAGACCAGCGGGCCAGTATTCTCATCTGCTGCAGGTATGCCAGTATGCGGTCAATACTGAAGTTTTCAAAGAAGGTCATATCATCTGCCTGCTGCCACAGCAGCCTGTCATATTTCCTCTCTTCCTCAGCGAAAGAAGTACTGTTGCTGTATGATATTATCTCGTCAAAAAACTCAAATTCCGGGTCGCTTGCCAGGTTCCGGCCTGCATAATTCCTGAGGTGTGCAGCATGGTCCGAACTGCCCGTGATAAACTGTTCCTGCTCTTTGCCATGCTTGCCGGCCTTAATAAAGGCCACCAGGTTTTTTATGTTATAGTTTAATTGAGTAAAGGCCTTTAAAAAGGGACTCCCGTCAGCCATTATACAGGAGTAATATCCTTCAGCAAGCCTGTGTTCTATCTGCATTTTATCAGCCCTGCCTTCATCTTCTGTCTCATGCACTTCCTTCATCACCTTAACCATATAGCCGGGCAGTATATCTTCCGGGGGCAGTATGGCCTCGAATATCTCCAGCTGCTCCCTGTAGTCATTGACGGTGAAGTTGCCTGCACGCCGGTCCTCTATCTCATCCTCTGCCAGGAATTGGGCAAGGGTACGATTATCCTCTTCCAGGAAAACCAGCTCTACCTGCCTGTAATCATGGGGATGCAAATTTTCTTTAAGCATCATTTTGAATGCAGGGATATCAATCCATTCCCTGCGATTGTCAAAGGAGATATCCGGCAAGCCTGAAATGAAGCAATGGTATTGATTATTTATCATCATGATTTTGCTCCGTAAAGAAATTCAAGGGTTCTGGGCCTGAAGTGTTCCTTGAGGAAGCTGTTAAAAGCCTCATCGGTCATATTAATCTTATAGTGGCCGTTTTCCGGTTTTATCTCGAAACCATTACCTGAACCTTTATACTTACCCAGGCTAAGGCCCTTATTCAGTGCCCTTCCTGTTTTCTCCCTGAAAAAGTTCTCTAGCTCTTTCAGCTTATCGTCGGGCACCAGTACCTGGAGGTCTGTTTCTTCCTGACCGGCATTCCAGTTATTTACCACTGTTGACAGCAGATCCCTGATAAAGTTGTTATCATTGAAAGCTTCCTGCAGTGGTTCATTTATCACCTCCGCCTGTATCAGCTCACTTATCTCTTTCTTAAGAGATGATATTGACTGCTGTGCCGACAGGCGCAGCTCCGATTTTATCTTCTTTGAGGTGTCTTCAGCTTCTTTCCTTGCATTTTCCCTGATTGAATCAGCCTCTTTTTTTGCATTTGTGATTATTTCTTCGGCTTCTTCCCTGGCCCGGGCAATAATTATTTCCGCTTCCTTATTAGCTTTCTCAAGACCTTCGCGATGAATCTTTTCTGTAAGCTTCTGTATATTATTATGAGTTTCCATTATTATAATTATTATGTTTTGTTTTTTTATTTCATTTACTGGTGCTGGTTGATATGGTGCTGAAGAATCCGCCCAGCACTGTCTCTTTTCCTGGCACAACACTGAAAACCGGCATCTTTGACCTGTGTATTATATCAGTGGCAAAGCTCCCCAGGTAATTATCAATAAGCGCTGTTTCCTGGCGGGTCATTATGATAATAAGGTCAGACCTGATCTTTGCGGAATAGTCAAGTACCATTTCAGCCATTGATTTTTTATCGCTCTTGAGCATAGCGGTATCTACCTCAACACCTTCTTTGCGTATCTCATTTTCTATTTGTTTACATTTTTTATATGACAGGCTTTCCTCCGGTTTTATGTTCATATTCAGCACTGACACTACATGGAGCCTGGCATTGAACTTTTTTGCAAGTGAGATAGCCCAGGCCACCTTGGTAGTGGTTTTTTTGAAGATATCAACCGGTAGCAGTATATCCTTTATTTCCCCATCTGTATTATTACCCGGGATGGTGATAACGGGACACACAGCCTCTGATATCAGCTTATCGGCATTTTCCGCCCTGAAAATATTCAAATAGCCTTTTGTTTTTTCCGACTTTTTGATAATGATAAGATCGCATTTCATGTCAGACGCTTCTTTCAGTATAGTAGAGATCAAACTCCCATTTACTACTTTCAGCTTCACATTATCCGGGATCTCACCTTTGAAAAAATTTGTTGCCAGACATCTAAGGTTATAACTGGCTTCATAATTACTCTTTCTTACCCTGTTTGTATTTTTAATTTTGCCGAACAGCTTGTTGTCGGGTACCACATGCATGAGTATTATTTCAGTCCTGTATGCCCTGTTAAACTGCATTGCCTGGTTCAGGGCTATAGCAAAGTCGGGGGTAAGAGGCACCGGCACCAGTATTTTTATATTATCTTTATTTGATTTCATGATTCCTTTCTTTAATCTTGTCATTGTGCATTTGTTATTAAGTACAGCCTGCCTTTTTTATGCCTCCTGCTGCCTTTTAAATGCTTATAAAGGATTGGCCCGCATCACACTTTTAATAAGTACCTGTTCGGTAGTATTTTGCATGATGTCGGAAGGCAGATCAGAGAAATGCCTGGCCGTTTCCTTATTTATTTTTATGGTTTTTTTATTGTCATTGCTGATAATGTCTATAATGAGTTTCTTCTCTCCTGATATCTCTTTCAGAAAATCAATGTATGCAGCTGGTACCTCAGCCTCTTTTTCAGTTATTACACTGATCCTTGATTGTTCAATCAGGGTGATAAAATCAGATATCAAAAACAGCGGCCCTGGCCTTGTTTCCATTATTGCACTGACTGTTGTCCTGCAGGAATCTTTATAGTATTCCTTCTCCATACCCGGACCAAGAACAAGGGATATATTGGTATAATGGCCGAAATGCGTTTCCATTACTGATTTGAGGTTTCCCTCTATGGCCTTTTTTTCAATATTTCCGGCAGGTATATTAAAATCTTCCACCAGCTTCCTTTCCAGTGCATCAAGCTCTTCTTCCGCAATCTTCTTCAGTATGTGTGTAATATCCCGCAGCATTACGGTACCTGTTTCCGGCCTCATATAGGTATGAAGCAGTATTATCCGGGTGTCTTTGTTAAAAAGAAGCCTTGCTGCAAAGCTACTTGCAATGATGGCACCGTTCCAGCATTCAGCCAGTATAATAACGGTTTTTTCATTATTGTTCATATGTTTATCCAGTGCCATTTTTATTCTTCTGATACCTAAATAATACCGCAGGCACAAAAATATATAACAGGGCAATATTCGCGGTACGGATAAATCCGAAACCGGATGGGGGTTTTCCCTATTTCGGCATGGGGGTGGGGGATACAAAAGGTCATAATGATGCTCTTGCCGCAGCCCCTTTTGCCTGAAATTATTGCATAACAGTCAAAATCAGGTAACTTTATATCCCCGGCATATAAACTTTATAAAGAAAATATTATGGCAAGCAAAGAAAGATGGACCATAGCTGTGGCAGTGATGCTGATGCTGGCATCCTGCACACCTGAAACACCTACCGACCTTACAGAGCTCAGCTTTATCCCCCTGCCGGCAGATATTACCGCCACCGGCGATGCTTTTGAAGTATCTGCCTCCACAGTGGTTTATTACCGGCCGGAGACGGAAGGAATGCAGCATGCTGCCACGTACCTGGCAGAGCAGCTGGGCAGTGTGTCTGGACTCCCTGTCACTGCCCGTGCAGCAGAAAAGGAGCCTCGCAGGGGTATATACCTTGTACTGAGTGATAAAGATACCGGGCCGGGCACTGATGCCGGCCTGGGCACAGATACCGGCCTGGGCACTGATGCCGGCCTGGGCACAGAAGGCTATGAGCTGAATATTGGCAAAAAGCTGGTGACCGTGAAAGCCGGCACAGAGGCCGGCTGTTTCTATGGCATCCAGACGCTGCTGCAGGCCCTGCCGCTGAAAGCTGCTGACGGTGAAGAGCTGAGCATAGCTACCGGCACCATACGTGATATTCCTGAATATGCCTATCGCGGTGCCATGCTCGATGTGGCGCGCCACTTTTTTACTGTTGATGATGTGAAGAGGCTGATCGACCTGATGGCCGGGTATAAGATGAATGCACTGCACCTGCACCTTTCCGACGACCAGGGCTGGCGCATAGAGATCAGCTCGTGGCCCCGTCTCACTGCTATTGGTGGCAGCACTGAGGTGGACGGGGGCGACGGAGGATTCTATACGCAGGAGGAATATACGGATATTGTCACTTATGCACAGCAGCGGCATATCACCATCGTTCCGGAGATAGATATGCCCGGACATACCAATGCTGCCCTGGCATCGTATGCTGAACTGAACTGCGACGGGCAGGCCAGGGAGCTGTACACCGGCATCGAGGTGGGCTTCAGCACCCTCTGCACGGACAAAGAGATAACATACCGTTTTGTGGATGATGTGGTGGGTGAGATAGCAGCCCTTACCCCCGGCCCATGGTTTCATATCGGCGGTGACGAGTCGCATGTAACGGATCATGACGATTATGTGTATTTTATTGACCGGGTGCAGGATATTGTGACTAAGCACGGGAAAAAGGTTATTGGCTGGGACGAGATAGCCAATGCCAGCCTGGCTGAAGGCGCTACCGTTCAGTTCTGGGCTGATGATGAAAACACCCTGACGGGAGTGGAAAAGGGAGCCTCGGTGATCATGTCCCCGGCAGCAAGGGCTTACCTGGATATGCGTTATGACAGCACCACCCACCTGGGATTGGACTGGGCGGGGTATATCGAAGTGGATCACGCCTACACCTGGGATCCGGCAGAGATGGTTGAGGGGCTTGACAATGAAGATATCCTGGGGGTGGAGGCACCCTTATGGACCGAGACCATTAGCACTATGGATGAACTGGAATATATGCTTTTCCCGAGGCTGCCCGGCTATGCCGAGGCAGGGTGGACGGACCCGGCGCTACGCGACTGGGAGACATACAAGCTACGCCTGGCAGACCACGGCCGGCGTTTCGATGACCTGGATATCAATTTCTACCGCTCCCCGCTGGTGCCCTGGGATGAGTGAGGAAAAAGGAGATGGTGGATCCTGATCAATCCTGACCCGCCGGGACAACCTTTATCATACCCCTGACCCGCCATATATAGCAGGAGGCATATCAGCGGTTAATAATTATCATCACCGGGTATTTGATGGCACTGATCTCTTCCAGGCATTCCACCCATTCATCAGCTGCATCAGGGCTGTTGGCATGGTCCATGGCACCAGCCATCGAATTCTTCATATTCTCCAGCATAGCCCTTCCTTCCTCCACTTTACCGGCCATAATAAGCCTTTGCGCCTCCATCATTGTCTCTTCTCTATCCACCACTGCTTCTGTTCCACCCGTCCCCAGCTTTTTATGATACCGGTCAAAAATCTTTTGATCCTCGTCCTTCACGTAGTAATAATCCTTCAGGTGTATATATTTCTCTTCTATCTCATCATATAATTCCTGGTCTATGATTTCCCTTACTACCATACCATTAAGCTGTGAAAAAACTTTTTCTACCGCCTTGCTGTCGCCTTTCCTGTCATATATATGCACAGCCCTGGGTTCGACAATGGACTCTTCATAAAAGAATTGAGCACTTCTTCCGTTATCATCCTGTTTGGTTTCATAATCCGGCTCACCGTAAACATTAACATAAAATGCTTTTACTTTCTCATATGGATCACTGGTCAGGTATCGCGATTCAATCCCGGGCATTCCGGGTATGGCATCCGGATATTCAACAGGTTCCTGGCTAAAGACCACGGCAGATAAGGATACTGAGAAAACGAATAATAATAGCAGATTTTTTTTCATGGGTTTTTGGTTTTTAATTGTAAAAAGCGGGCAGGTTTTAATTATTCATTTAAATAAGTGAGAAATAATTTTCCTGATTTAAATATATGAAAAATTCTTATAATTTAATAATATAACTCTATTAGTACCAGGTTGCAAGAAACTTTTAACCCGGTGTAGTAAAACCTGGTCTGCGAGACCAGAGTAGCTAATGTGCACGCGTAATTCAGAAAATCAGGCATGGAGATATTATCCCGGAATGAAGATTACAAAGGCCATGCTTCATCATTTCAAAGACAGGGATGAAACAGCACATCCAACCACTCATACCTTGTCCTGAAAATGGACAGCCAGGAGATAGCAGAACAAATAGAACGATATATGCCTGGCAGATTCTAAGTTCTCCTGTGAGCTATACCTGTGCTGCAACATCATTCTCCACAGCTTACAGAAAGCCAGTTAAAGTAGCAATAATATTGTTTAATTTACT
>JBKHBA010000109.1:0-8110 GCA_046542595.1 Bacteroidales bacterium
ACCTTAAAAGCGCTTATGAAACCGTTTCTGCCCTTATACCCCGTTAAGAGCCTTTCAGCTACAGTATCCGGGAAACCCTCTTTTCGGCCCCGAAATACAGGAAGCTGTTTTCAGTTATAAACCCGGAAAACTCCCCTTTCAGCAATAGTAGTCGGCGAACCCATTTATAGCAATAAAGTCCGGAAAACTCCCCTTTCAGCAATAAAATGCAACGACTCAGCACCTTTTTTTTCCTCTTGTTTTAACCACTGCATACTTTTGAGTCATAATAAGCAGGAACATGGTAATTAAGTCTCCTCGAAAATAATTGATTGACCTGCAGAGGGAAATAGTTTTTGACAGGATTAAGTAAACATTAAATTTGTATAAGATGAAAAAAGCAAAAAAGCATCAGAATTTAATTATTATACTGGCGGTTACCGCTTTCAGTATAATATTCTCCATTGCATTCAAATGGATACAAACGGGTGTTCCCTTCAGCCAGGAAACCCTTCTCTATGGCATACTGATATTTTTAAATATACTGATCCCCCTTATTCTGGCACGTTATGTCCTAAAATATCTGTCAGGGAAACGCCTGCCTGACCTTAAAAGGAAGCTAGTCCCCGCAGTCCTTGCTTTCGTACCGGGGGTACTGCTGATACAACTGGTGATTATCGGAGCCGGCGTTTACCTTTACTTTATTGTTAATGATCTGGATCGCTCTGATTTCCTCAGCCACCTGTTCAGTGTGGAGATACCGGGTGCAATCAAACAATATTTATTCTGGATTCTCATTGGATCGGCAGCCCTGTTCTACTATATCTGGCGACGGGCAGAAGCAACAGAACAGGAACTGCGTGAAATAAACCTGAAATACAGCTACAGGACACTGAAATCACAGGTTAACCCGCATTTTCTCTTCAACAGCCTGAACACAATATCACAACTGGTGTATGAAGACCCGGGTGAAGCAGACAGGTATATTCAAAAGCTGGCAGGCATCTACAGGTATGTGATTGAAAATGAAGAAAAAGAACTGGTGTCACTTGGCAAAGAAATTGACTTTGTAAGGTCATTCTTTATGTTATACCGGGAAAGGGAAGAAGGTAAGATATATCTTGATATTAATATTGATGATGCAAATGATTATATGATCATCCCGGTATCCCTGCAGTCACTCCTTGAAAACGCCATAAAACACAATGCCGCCTCACGCGAAAGGCCCCTGCATATAGATATAAAGAGGGAAAACGGATGGCTCGTGGTCTCAAATAACATACAGAAAAAAAATACTTTGGAAAATTCCCTGGGCCTTGGTCTTGAAAATCTTAAAGGAAGGTTTAAATTGATAACAGGCCGGGATATGGTGATAACAGCCGGTGACGATTATTATACTGTCAGAATACCATTAAGCGGAGGAAAAGATGAAAGCACTGATAATTGAAGATGAAAGACCTGCATCACAGAAACTTCAGAGAATGCTGAACGAACTTGATGAAACAATGGAAATAGCCGGTCCGCTCGAATCGGTTGAAGACTCAATAAACTGGTTCCTGTCAAACCCTGCCCCTGACCTTGTTTTTATGGATATCCAGCTTGAGGACGGGCTATGCTTTGAGATATTTGAAAATATCAGGATTAAAACGCCTGTAATCTTTACAACTGCATATGATAACTATGCCCTTAAGGCATTTAAGGTTAACAGTGTGGACTACCTGCTTAAACCCATCGATAAGCAGGAGCTGAAAAACTCTCTCGATAAATTCAAAAACATACATGCCGGCAATATTGATTTCAGCAGGCTTGAAAAAGTCCTTGACAGAATAAATCCGAAAAGAAAGGAACGGCTTCTCATTAAAACCGGAATGCATTACCGCTCAATACAGATCACAGAAATAAATTGCTTCTTCACCCGTGAACGAAGCGTATTTATCAATACAGGCGGCAAAAATGATTATGCGGTGGATTTTTCCCTTGATAAGGCTGAAAAGATGACAGACCCGCAGAGATTCTTCAGGCTTAACAGGAATTATATTGTTAATTTTACCGCCATAAAGGATATTATCGCTTACTCTTCCGGCCGGCTGAAAATAATAATTGACGGCTGCCATAGAGATAAGAACATAATAGTAAGCCGGGAACGGGTGGCTGATTTCAAAAAATGGATGGACAGGTAAACATCACTGTAACTTTTTATAAGTTTATGCGTCACACAAGAGAAACAGAAGTATGACACCAAAGGAGTATAACAGGGCAGTTGAAGAATACTCTGACCGCATCTACAGGTACGTTCTGAAAAGCATGGGCGAACAGGAAAGGGCAAAAGATGTGGTACAGGATTGTTATGAAAAACTGTGGGTTAATATTAATGATATAGAAGCAGGCAAAGCCAAAGCCTGGCTCTTTACAACTGCCCACAATGCCATGATAGATATACTCCGGAAGGAAAAGAAAATAATAAGTGGCGACGTGCCTGATGAAGATATTAATGAGCAGGCATATTCGGATCTCAACGAGATACTTCACCAGTGTCTCGGCAAGATAAGCGAATCATGGCGGACAGTTATACTCCTCAGGGATTACGAAGGTTACAGCTACAGGGAAATTGCTGAAATAACAGGACAGTCTGAGGCACAGGTGAAAATAAATATATACAGGGGAAGGATGGCCCTTCGCAGGATGATAGGAAAAATGGAAATGGTGGTGTGAGATGATAATTAACAGGCAAAATTACCAGGTATGGGTGACTGACTATTACGATGGGAGTCTCGATGACTTCCAGAAGGAGGTCCTGATAGATTTCCTGGACAGGAATCCCGACCTGAAATCCGAATTTGAAGATTACCCCGGTCTTACCATCAGTCCGGGTACGGAGGAGCCTTTTGCTTACACAGGACTGCTGCGCTCACCGGATCAGCTGTCAAATGAACAACTTGAGCACTTTGCAATAGCCCTCACTGAAGGCGACCTGGACGCGGAGCAGAGAAAAGAGATCATGGAACTCAGAAAATCAGATCCCCGCCTCCGGGAGTATATAAACACCTATGAAAAGATAAAACTGACACCCGGCGATACAGAATACCCTGATAAGAAAAAACTGTTTAAAATTCCGGAAAACAGGAAAAGAATAAGACTTACCATGATTTCCGTCTCAACAGCCGCCACAATAGCCATTATTGCAGGCCTGTTTATGTTGTTCAGGCAGGACCACGGCGGCGGATTTGAGGGACAGCTTACGGCAGACAATATGCAGGAAAGCAGGAGCAAGCAGGAAAACGTTCAGGATACACCGCAGAAACTGCCTGTAAAAACAAATATCAATATTCCAGAAGCGAACAGTGCCGGAGAGATCATTAATACGAGGTCACCAGCCAAAACAACAGGGGCCGGTGAATTCACACAGCCACAAACACCAGCTGAAACAACCGGGGCCGGTGAGATCACACAGCCACAAACCACTGCCGAAATGGTAATAGAGATAAGCACCATTACCCCTGTAGCCGGAATCGAGAACATACAGATTGATATAGCACAGACACACTTCCTGCTGGCCGAAACCCGTCCCTACCCGGCTTCTCCGGAAACAGTCCCCCGTGATATGTCTGTCCGCGAATACCTTGCTTACCAGTTCAGGAAACAGGTACTGGCCGATGAGGATCCTGATACTGAGAACCTTAAAGCATGGGAGATAGCCGATGCAGGCATAAAGGGCGTTAATAAGGTCTTTGGCTGGGAAATGGAACTTAAGGCGGACCAGGATCCTGAAGGACGCCTTAAGGATATCCGTTTTACAAGCCAGCTGGTCAAATTTGATCATAAGGCGAATAAAAATAACGGCGACCTGTAACTTTTCACCATCCCCTGCCGTCTGAGCAGAAAAATCAATATAACTTAAAAAATTATTTACCATGAAAAGAATATCAGTATTGACAGTTTTGATATTTACCTTCCTTAATACCCTCCTGGCATCCGGACAGGATACTATGAACATCAGGATGAGGAATAACGAGATTATTAATATAAGCGAAGACGGGAACAGAACACGTATAAGCATTGCCGGCGACAGGCTGGAACTGGAGGCTGCCGGTGAAAATGTTAAGATAAGGCTCGGCAAAAGGGGCATAGAAATATCTGATGGCAATAATATAGACTGGAAAAAATACGAGGATGTATATTATTACGATGATACAGATGACCCTGCAGACAAAAGGAGAAGGGACAGGAGACGGTTTACGCCCCACTGGTCAGCCATAGAGATAGGAATAAATAATTACCTTACATCTGACTACAGTATGAGCCTGCCACCGGAACTAAGCTATATGGACCTGCATACAGGCAAATCATTCAATATAAACATCAATTTCGCACAGCTGGGCATAGGGCTGACAAGACATTTCGGCATTGTAACCGGACTGGGACTGGAATTCAATGATTACAAATTTGAGGGTAACAATAATATCAGCAAGGATGAAGAAGGCGTCATAGGTCCCATGTATCCGGCTGATGGCATAGAATATGAAAAAACCAAGCTCACCACCACATATCTTACTATGCCCCTGATGCTGGAAGCACAGATACCGGTCAGATACAGTAGAACATTAAATATTGCTGCCGGGGCCATTGGCGGGGTTAAGCTGGGATCACATAATAAGCTGGTCTATTATGACGGGGGCAAACAAAAAGTCAAGGAAAAAGATGACTTCAGCCTGTCCGTACTCAGGTACGGACCCACAGTCAGGCTGGGATATGATTCATTCCAGGTATATGCCACCTACTATATGAACGGTCTTTTCCTTGAAAACAAAGGACCTGAACTATACCCCTTTCAGCTTGGCATAGCAATCGCTTTTAACGATTAAAAACGGTACCGCTGCCAGCCTGGCATAGCAATCGCTTTTAACGATTAAAACGGTACCGCTGCCAGCCTGGCATAGAAATCTCATTCAGGGACTGATAATCCACTGGCCGCAACCCTAAAGGACAAATTACCACTCTCATCCCGTGCTTAATTACTACATGCACGGGGTGAGATATTATTTTTTTGGTGCTTTAACACTCTCAATTTATCTTTGCCTGTATTACCAACAGTCTGAAAAATGAATAAATACAGCCAGCTGTCAGACAGCGAGCTAAGACGTTATAACAGGCATATCATCATTCCGGGTATAGGATATGAAGGACAGCTGAAAATAAAAAAATCTTCCGTCCTTGTCATAGGCGCGGGCGGACTGGGATGCCCCGTGCTGCAATACCTCACCGCAGCCGGTGTAGGCAGAATAGGCCTGATGGATTACGATATGGTTAATGAAACCAACCTCCCAAGGCAGCTACTGTATGGCGCTGCGGATATAGGGAAGCTCAAAACAATTATCTCAAAACAAAGACTGAATATCATCAATGATAAGGTGGATATCGATATACTGAATATCAGGTTCAATAAGGAGAATGCCCTTAAAACAGCCAGGGATTATGATATCATAGTTGATGCAACCGATAATTATGAAAGCAGGTATATAATAAACGATGCATGTGTCATATCGGATAAACCAATGGTACATGGCGCCATATACCAGTTCGAAGGCCAGGTCTCCGTCTTCAACTACAGGGGCGGTCCAACCTACCGCTGCTATAATCCCCCCGACGATACTGTTTATAATAATCCCTTACCTTCGGAAACAGGAATGATCAATGTGTTGCCCGGTATAACAGGCACCTACATGGCAAATGAGGTTATTAAAATGATACTTCAAAATGGTGATATATTATCAGGGGAAGTGTTAATTTTCAATATATTAACAAATAAACATTATTTATTTAAAGTAAAGCTTAAACCAAAAAACAGGAATATTAAAGATATTAACTAATAAAATAAAAAAATGAGATTATTACTTATCAGCAATTCAACAAATGCAGGTGAAGAGTACCTGGACTATCCCAAGTATGAGATTCGCGATTTTCTTGGTGAAAAACCGGTAAAGGCCTTATTCATCCCTTATGCAGCCGTTACATTCTCCTTCGACGATTATGAAAAGAAGGTGCGCAAGAGGTTTAATGAAGTGGGCCATGACATAGAATCAATACATAATTATCCTGACCCGGTAAAGGCTGTTGAGGATGCTGACGCAATAGTTGTCGGTGGCGGTAATACATGGCAGCTTCTGAAAATGACAATTGAAAACAGGCTTATCGACCCGGTCAGGAAAAAAGTTCTGGAAGGCACACCCTATATAGGCTGGAGCGCAGGATCAAATATGGCCTGCCCTGGTATACACACAACCAATGATATGCCGGTTGTTGAGCCTGAATCATTCAGGGCCTTTAACCTTATTCCTTTCCAGATCAACCCTCATTACCTGGATGCCAACCCTGACGGCCATGCCGGTGAAACAAGGCAGCAAAGGATTGAAGAGTTCCTGGAAGTAAATCCCGGCATGTATGTTGCAGGCCTGAGAGAGGGCACTATGCTGCTCCTGGAAGACGGCAGGCTAAGCCTTACAGGCCCCAGGAAACTGCGACTGTTCAGAAAAGGAGATGAACCGGCCGAATTCGGAGAGTCAGATGATCTGAGCTTCCTGCTCAAAGAGTAAGAGCGGGAGATTAATTTTTTTTTATGAAGCTGATCTGGAAAATATTATCATATATTACCGGTATAGGTATATCCCTTGTACTTATACTTTTTATTATATCCATTCTTTTTGAAAAGGATATATCGGGTATATTCCTGAAAGAGCTTAATAAGCGACTTAACACAACAGTCAGCACCGGTGAAATGAATTTCTCACTCCTGAAAAGATTTCCCCAGGCCTCCATTGATATCGATGATTTCCTGATCTTATCTCCCGGTATCCCTGGTGAAGACGGGCTATATCAGCAACAAACAGACAGCCTGCTCTATGCAGGCAGAATAACCCTGTCACTGAAGATCACAGAGCTGATCCGCAAAAATTATATAATAGACAGGATAGATATCAGCAGGGGAAAGATAAAGCTGCTATCCGACTCTGAGGGTAAACTTAATACCGGTATATGGAAAAAGCAGCCTGATAGTGATACCACCTTGATAAAGCTGAATATCAATAGTATAAATATTGACAAATCAAGTTTTACTTACAGCTCCCTGAAAACGGGGTTTTTTATCAGCACCCTTATCAGCAACTCATCCAACAGGCTTGCCATTAATAATAAATCCACCACTGTGCGCTCAGAATCCGGCCTGATACTGTCCGAACTGAAAACAGGTCCAGGGTACCACCTGCAGGGATCATACCCGCTTAAAATAACTGCCGGTATGATAATATCGCCTGACAGTATAATTATTAGCCGGTCACAGCTGGAAACAGGTGATATGACACTGGAAACAAAAGGGTTTATAGCAAGCGGGAGCCGTGAATTATCACTTATCGCAGAGAGCAGCAGGGCCGCGGCCGGATTTATCGCTGAATTATTGCCGGGGGAAATAGGCCGTTTCCTTGATAAATATGATATCAGCGGACTGGTTTCATCTTCACTTGACCTTGAAGGCAGTTATGAGAAAGGCTCGTCCATAATCATGAATGCATCACTTGATATCACTGATGCAAATTTCAGACTTAACTCTCCGCAGTTGCTGATAAAAGATATAAGGACAAAGGCAGATCTCAGGATTGACCTTGGAAACAGTAAAAAGGTGTTTGAAGTCAGCTCTGCTTCCTATAAGGCCGGTTTTGAGAACACTGAAATATCAGGTTCATTCTACCTGGAAAACCTTCTGAAACCCTATATTGATATAAGTATCAAAGGACTGTTTCAGACCAGGCATCTCTCGGAACTGGCAGATATAGAAGGGCTCCGCTCCGGGAAGGGAACAATAAGGCTGAATGCCCGGCTAACAGGCACTGTGCCGGAAAAACAGGAAGAGCTGTTTAAGCCGGTAACAGGACTAAAAACTTCGGTTAATATGGGCCTTAGTTCAGCAGACCTCAGGCTGCCGGGACTGAAAGGCAGGCTGGAAAATATTACAGGTAATATTATGCTTGCTGATAATATCTGGGTTGATGAGTTAAGCCTCAGTTATGAAGGACAAAATATAGCCCTGAATGGTATGATAGACGGATTTAACAGGTGGATGCAGGATAAAACGGTAAGGCCG
>JBKHBA010000110.1:0-8009 GCA_046542595.1 Bacteroidales bacterium
GTTCAGGCCTGTTGAGGATTTAAGAATATCTGCATAAACAAGCACTTCAATACCGCTTGATTCAATCTCACCGGCATTGATAAGCATACTGTTAAAACCGGTTGATCTTGAAACCTCAACTGCCATAATCTGGTTATTGGTAACAGTATTATAATATGACAGGTCAAGACCCACCCTGTTCATAAAGAATTTAAAGTCTCCTCCAAATTCCATTGAAGTTGTCATTTCCGGTTTCAGGTTTGCCGGGGGAATTGTACCCGGGTAGGAGAACTGTGATATACCGCTGAAAGCAGTATATGAGTCATAGGTTGCAATCAGCCTGTAAGGATTGGTATCTGAACCAACCTTGGCATAGCTGGCACGCAGTTTACCATATGAGAAAGCACTCTGTTCAAGACCAAAGGTTTCCGTGAATATCCAGCCCAGACTGGCTGATGGATAAGGATAACTCCAGTTGTCTTCCGGTAGTGTTGAACTCCAGTCATTACGGAATGTTAGGTCAAGAAAAAGATAATCCCTGAATGCCAGGTTAAGGGCACCAAAAACGGAATTTGTCTCAAAATGTGATTCATACTGGTCTACATCAGGAACACCGTTAACGTTAGACTCATCAAAGAAGTTTGGTACCGTAAGTTCAGCACCGGCAATATACATATAGTAGTAGTCGTACTGGCGGTAATTGCCACCAATGTTACCACTTACGTTGAAATCAGTTCCAATATCCTTGTTAAAATTCAGGAAGACTTCAGCATTAACCTCTTTTCTGTCGCGGTTATTTTGAGAGAAGCTGCCACCTGTACCAACAGGTTTGCTATTGGAACCTTCATATGTTACCGACCTTCTGAATTCGTTATAATAATCCAGTCCGTAACGGCCCAACACATCAAGCCAGTCATTTATCTGGTACTTTAATACGGCATTACCGAATACTCTTTCCCTTTTACGTGATGATGTGTTTTTATATACAGTCCAGTAAGGGTTATTGTGGTAATTACTGTTCCAGTTATACGGATAAAGACTTCCGTCAGGCTTAACCATCCATTCTTCCCAGTTTTCTTCCAGCAGTCCCATATCGACCTGGCGTCCGAACCATCCTCCTATCGACTGCATTACGTTTTGTGACGAGTAACCCTGGCCTGGCAGGTTGTCATTATTCGTATTAACGTAATTGAAATTCAGTTCAGCACTCAACTTATCAGTCATGTTAATGGTTGAACTGGCATTGATAGTGTTCCTTTTCTGGTCGGTATTGGGTATTGCACCTGTCTGGTAAAGGTTCGTATAACTCAGTCTTCCCGTGATAGCATCCGAACCACCTGAGACAGAGAGGTTATTGGACGAGGTAACCCCGGTAACAAAGAAATTCTTTACATTATCCGGGTTTGACACCCAGGGCTGATCTTCACCATGGAACTGGTCAAGAACAAGACCTACATCCAGTCTTGGTCCCCATGACTCATCAAATCCGTCGTTTACTCCGCCACCAAGACCATCATAGTAGGAGAAGCCCACAGTTTCAGACCACTCCTGATAGCTCTCTCCGGTGTTATAGTTGTCATAAATAAATTCCGACCCGTTGAGACCCTGACCATACTCATCCTGGTAAGCAGGAAGGAAATTAACATTTTCAAAGGTTGTGTTTGAAGTAAAGGTAACTCCGAGACCTTCCCTTTTGGCCCCCTGCTTGGTTGTGATCATCACAACCCCGTTTCTTGCACGGCTACCATAAAGAGCGGCTGCATTTGCCCCTTTAAGAACGGAGATAGACTCAATGTTCTCCGGGTCAACATCCATGGCATTGTTTCCATAGTCAACACCACTCCACTGCCCGGCACCTGATGCCTCATTGGATATTGGTGTACCATCAACAACCCATAAAGGCTGGTTATCACCGAATGAATTGATTCCCCTCACAAGTATCTGTGATGAAGAACCGACTGCACCGGAAGCACTCGTAATCTGCACACCGGCAACTTTACCCTGAAGGGTATTAACAATATTCGCATCCTTGGCATCGGTTAATTCATCACCACTCACATCGGTTACGGAATACCCGAGTGCCTTTCTCTCCCTGGTAATACCAAGGGCAGTCACGACTACTTCATCAATACCCAGAAGGTCGGGCTCCATAACTACATCAACTGTAGTCCTTCCATCAACCGCTTCCTCCACCGTCCGCATTCCGATAAACTGGAAAACGAGTACAGAGGATTCATCGGGTACGGAAATAGTGTAATTCCCATCTGCATCAGTTGTGGTACCTATGGTGGTACCTTTAACAACAACCGAAACACCGGGAATAGGTCCTTCATCTTCTTCAGAAGAAGTGACAGTACCATTTACTACCATTGTCTGGGCAAAAAGGACTGATAATCCGGTAAGCACAAACAATGAGAAAACCAGTGTTAGTTTCTTCATAAATTTTAGTTTTAGGTTCGTAATATAATCCCAAATGTAAGATATTATTCGAAGAAACAAAAACACAATTACAGATTTTATGCATAACCCGGCTATTTATTAATATTATTTATATAATATAATCTGAATATGTAGAGATTTGTCTATTCTAATTCAGCAATTTGGGCTGTGTTGACCGGCTTAACATATAATAATTACATATTTGAATAAAAATCTGAAAAACAGCCCGGGATTCTGGGACTTTATAATAATTAACTAAATTTACAGGGTTATTTAAGGAGAGGCCAGCCCTAAGATCATATACATAGCTAAGCGGCTATAAAAACATAAAAAATTAACCGGGCATAAATTAAAAATAACCCTATTGTCAACCTTGGAAATACGTAAATAAAAATTTTTAAAACTATGAAATACTCCATTTTTACACTCACCACCCTCCTGCTGTTTGCTATGACAGGGTGTGATAAAACTCCTGAGATCCCCCTGTACCCTGCAAACCCTGAGCCCCTTGTACAGGATGCATATATTAAGCTGCCCCTGGGCAGCGTTCAGCCGGCCGGGTGGCTGGAGGATGAACTGGAGATACAGGCGGCAGGGCTTACCGGTCACCTCGACGAGTTCTGGGAAGACCTGGTCAGCTCGGGCTGGAGAGGAAAGGGTGGCGAATCATGGGAAAGAGGCCCTTATTATCTTGACGGACTGGTGCCCCTCGCCTATATCCTTGATGATGACAGGCTGAAACTGAAAGTTAAGGAGTGGATGGATTTTATTATTAACAGCTCAGATGATAATGGCTGGTTCGGTCCTGAAACCACAACAGACAGGTGGCCCCTGGCCGTGGCATCGAAGGTGCTTATACAGTATTTCGAAGCTACGGGCGACCAGCGGGCGCTGGATGTAGTCACCTCCTACTACAGGTACCTGCATGAGAATGAGCCGGACTGGCCCGACAGTGAATGGAGGGGTGTGAGGGCAATGGAAAATGCCGTTACCGGCTACTGGCTGTACAGGAGACTGAAAGAACCATGGATACTGGAGACCATTGCATCAATACAGAATAACAGCTTTGACTGGACAGCCTATTATGAAACCTTCCCCTGGGATTCAGCAGCCGTGGCAGAGGGAGATGTGCCTCATAACTGGGAGGCGGACGGACTGACAGCCCACGTGGTTAATAATGCCATGGCCATAAAGTACCCGGGACTCTGGTACCAGCAGTCAGGGGATGAGAAGCATAAGAATGCCGTTTTCGCGGGCATAGAGAAATATATTAAACATCATGACCAGGCTGCAGGCAGGTTCTCGGGCGATGAGCACCTCTCGGGCAAACATCCTTCACAGGGCACAGAGATGTGTGCCGTGGTGGAATATATGTTTTCACTGGAGAAATTATTCAGGGTATTTGGTGAGGTATCGCTTGGCGACAGGCTGGAGTACCTGGCCTATAATGCCCTTCCCGGTACCATGACGGCGGATGGCTGGACACACCAGTACGACCAGCAGTCCAACCAGGTGCTGGTAAACGTGGCGGAAAGGAACTGGAGCACCAACAGGGAAGAATCGAATATATACGGGCTTATGCCCAACTATCCCTGCTGTCTTGCCAATATGCACCAGGGATGGCCCAAATTCGTTGAACATATGTGGATGGCCACCCATGACAGGGGCCTGGTGGCAGGTGTATACGGCCCTTCCAGAGTCAGCGCCCTGGTAGGCGATGGCAGTCCCGTTACCATAACAGAGGAAACGGATTATCCCTTTGACGGGAAGATCACCTTTACTATTTAGGCGGATAATAAAGTTGAATTCCCTCTCTACCTTAGAATACCGGAATGGGCTGAGCAGGCGGGCATTGAATACAAGGGGGAAGAGATATATGCCCGTGGCGGGGAGACAGTAAGGCTGATGGCTGAATGGGAAGATGGCGATATTGTATCACTGGATATACCTTTTGCTGTCAGGACGGAAAGAAGGTATAATAACTCTGTATCGATATTACGCGGTCCCCTCTACTACTCCCTGCGGATAGACAAAAAATACTCTGAAGCTGAAATGAGCTATGAGTCGCATGACTATATGGGAAGTACCGACTGGCAGATTGAGCCTCTTAGCGACTGGAACTACGGGCTGCTGCTGGATGAGGACAATCCGGGTCAGAGTATTGAAATCGTCACAAAGCCCGTAAGCAGATACCCCTTTGCTGATAAGGGTGATGCCCTATGGTCAGCAGAAGAACAGCGGCATATTCTGTGGGACAGTGATGCACCTGTTATTATGAAGCTCAAAGGTGTTCAGATACCGGACTGGGGACTGGAGGATAATTCAGCTGCTGCTCCCCCGCCTAGCCCTGTTATATCAGGGAGTGAAGCCCATGAGCTGGAGCTTGTACCCTACGGCAGCGCCAAACTGAGGATCACCGAGTTTCCTGTAGTGAAGAGGTAATATCTTTGAGAACATGGAATACATATCCCGGGCAGTTGCAGGGATGTTATTAAGTATGATTCTGCCAGTTTAAAAGACGGCTGCCGGCTAAATGGCTAAGGTTTTTTCCTTCAGCCAGGATGCTGTTTCGCCGGGCAGCAGCTGTCCCAGTATATCGTACACCCTCTTATGATAATCGTTAAGCCATTTGACCTCTTCTTCAGTCATCAAATCCCTATCGATCAGTGAAGTGTCAATATAGCAGAGGGTCACCGTCTCAAAGCGCAGGAAGCTGCCATACCCTGTCTTTTCATCCTCATAGCAGAGTATAAGGTTCTCCGTCCTGAACCCGTACTCCCCTTCCCTGTATATGGCCGGCTCATCGGCTGTCAGCATGCCCGGCTCCATTATGGTCTTCATATCGCCCGAAGCCCCGGTGCCAATAGTCTGCGGACCCTCATGCACATTAAGGAAGCATCCTACGCCGTGGCCTGTACCATGACCGTAATTAAGGCCGTTATCCCACAGTGCCTTCCTGGCCAGCATCTCTATCTGGTATCCTCTGGTACCCAGCGGAAATTTAGCCATAGCCAGGTTTATGGTTCCTTTCAGGGCCAGGGTGAAATCTTTCTTCTGCTGTGCCGTAGGTTTGCCTAGGCATATGGTGCGGGTGATATCAGTTGTACCCCCGTAATACTGTCCACCGCTATCAAGCAAAAAGATACCTTCAGGCTTCAGCTCAACATCCGTCTCAGGTGTTGAACAGTAGTGAGGCAGTGCTCCATGCTCATTATATCCTGCTATGGTGGCGAAGCTGGGACCAGTACAGTCTTCCTGCTCCATCCTCAGCTCCAGCAGTTTATCAGCAGCGCTCATCTCTGTTATCTTCTCTTTCCCGACTCTGTTTTCAAGCCAGTAAAAGAACTTTGTCATGGCAACACCGTCCTTCATCATCACCTTCCGTATATTCTCTATCTCCACATCATTCTTCACGGCCTTCCTGCGTGTGGGTATGCTTACCTCCTCTATGATATCCATTCCGGAGGGTATGGACTTAAAAACCGAGGCGGATGTTGTGCCGGGAGTCAGTATAATGCTACTGCCCTCTTCCATCCGGCCCAGCTCATCTCCAATACTTTCATAGGGTTTTATAATAACACCATCATCGTTAAGCTTTTTTTGCAGGCTTCCGGGTATCTTTATCACGGGAGCAAAAAGATGCAATTCATCAGGTCCCAGAAGGGCAAATGAAGTGAACAGGGGACTGTAATCAACATCCCCTCCCCTTATATTGAGCAACCATGCGATATCATCGAGTGATGTTAAAAGATGGTAATCAGCATCCATGGATTGCATAACAGACCGTGTTTCCTTAATCTTATCCGCCCTGCTCTTACCTGCAAAACGGACAGGATGCTCAAAAGCCTCTGCATCCGGCATTGGCGGCCTGTTCTGCCATATACCGGATATAAGATCAACATCAGTATCCAGGCTTATCTTCTTGCGCGAAAAAGCTTTTTCCATCATTTTCACCGTTCCCAGCGGCATTATCCTTCCATCAGCAGCAACCTTAGCCCCGGCAGGCATATTCTCCACCAGCCAGTCAATATATTCTGGAGTATGCGGCACCTTCAGCCTTACCAGCTCAAAACCCGTTCCCCTGAGCTGGTTTTCCGCCTGCACAAAATACCTTGAATCAGTCCACAGTCCCGCAAAATCATGTGTAATAAGCACATTGGCTGCCGAGCCTGTAAAACCTGTCAGCCATCGCACTATCCTCCAGTGTTCCGGCACATATTCCCCGAGGTGGGGATCTGTTACGGGTATTATATAGGCATCAATACCCTTTTCCCCCATCTGCTCCCTTATTGCTTTCAGTTTATCTTTTGATCCTGACATAACTGTTTTCTTTAGCTTTAATTAATATACTGTATTCTTCTCACCATTCACCTTAATCATCCACACTCACGTGCTTTCCGTGTCCCCCGGTCCTGCTACCATGGCAGCAGGCAATAAAAAAACCTTATTTCACCATCTCGAAGCTGGCAATCCTGCCCCCGGCACCCGCGGCATAACCCTTCAGTGTACCGGGCACTGCACGGGCAGTGTAATAATCTTTGACATTACTCCCGGCCAACCATGTTCTACCACCATCGCCTGAATAATCGCATCCCGTCTTGCCAATGGCAAAAGCCAGCCTTTTTTCGCCCTTGTTCATCCATATAACACATGAACGGAATCCGCGGGGCATTATTTCCGCTGCCTGCCAGCTGTAGCCGCCATCTTCGCTCCACGCCGCAACCTTATCATTCAGGGCAGGCTCATCATAGGTGCCGCCCACCACTATTCCTTCTTCCTCATCAATGAAGGATACAGAAAAGACGCCTGATGATTCGTTGCCATGTATCAGTCCCGTCTCCCGCGCCATCCAGCTATTGCCATGGTCATGTGAAATAAAGACCCTGGCTGCCTGTCCGCCCGTTATAATCCACGCATTTCCATCTGCATGGTAATCAATGCAGCTGTTGGATGCCGCAAAATTATACTCACCCTCCACGAGCAGGGGCATAGCTTCCAGCCTTTCCCATGATTGCCCCCTGTCGTCAGTACGTATAACAAAAGAGCTGGAATCAACAGGATCACTCAAGGCCATGCCCTTGTTATCATCCGCAAAATTCAGCGAATTAAAAAATATGCCTTCAGTGTTATTCTCATACACCATCTCCCATGTATCGCCGGCATCGGATGTGTAATAGGCCCTTCCCGGGTAAGAGATACCGAACAGCAGTGCCTCCTTTTCATTCCACGCATGTATATTACGGAAATCATCGCTCCGCGCACCGGGAACGGTGCCGCTGGTCCACGACTCCCCTCCATCGCCTGTTACCAGGAAGGTGCCGCCGCTGCCTGACGCCCATACTATATCATCACTCACCACATGCAATGCCCTTATGCTGGCATCTGTACCCGTGTCCAGCTCATTGAACTCAACACGGTAAGCCTCATCCCGGCATGAAGAAAAAGCCAGGGAAAGAAATAAAAACAAAACAGGTATTCTCAATATCATAAAACCGGTATTTTCAACATCGTATAACTGGTACGCATAATATCATATAACCGGTATTTTCAACATCGTATAACTGGTACGCATAATATCATATAACCGGTAT
>JBKHBA010000111.1:0-7986 GCA_046542595.1 Bacteroidales bacterium
AGTCATATACCTCCAGTCCCATTTCGTCCTGCAGTTCTTTTCCGTTGTACAGGTACTTGTATCTGTCATTCATTAAGTGATCTCCACAGAATATCTTTCAGGCTGTCTATGCCCAGTCCGCTTACCGAGGAAATAAATACAGCAGGAGATGTATCTATCTCTTTGCGTACCTCCCCCATCAGCTCCTCATCCAGCATATCGGATTTTGTAATAGCCAGCACCCTCTTCTTGTCAAGCAATTCCGGGTTATACCTGGCCAACTCATCCAGCAGCACCCTGTATTCATCCATTATATCATTGCTGTCGGCAGGCACCATAAAGAGCAGTACGGAATTTCTTTCAATATGCCTTAAAAACCTGGTTCCAAGTCCTTTTCCCTGATGGGCCCCTTCTATTATACCCGGTATATCGGCCATAACAAAGGATCTGTAGTCGCGATAAGCAACAATCCCCAGGTTTGGCACCAGGGTGGTGAAGGCGTAATCAGCTATCTTAGGTTTTGCGGCCGACACAACGCTCAGCAGTGTTGATTTACCTGCATTTGGGAAGCCCACCAGTCCTACATCGGCCAGCACTTTTAGCTCCAGCACATACCATGCCTCCTGTTCCGGCTCCCCGGGCTGTGAATACCTGGGTGTCTGGCGGACTGATGACTTGAAATGAACATTGCCGAGTCCGCCGCGGCCACCCTTCAGCAACACCTTCTCCTCACCATCTTCTGTTATCTCCAGTATCTGCCTGCCTGTTTCAGCATCTTTTGCCACGGTCCCCAAAGGCACATCCAGGTATTTATCCTCTCCATCGGCTCCTGACTTCATGGATGATGATCCGGGCATCCCGTTACCGGCAAATACATGCCTCTGGTATTTAAGGTGTATCAGTGTCCACAGCTGCTTATTGCCCCTCAGTATAATATGGCCGCCACGGCCTCCGTCACCCCCGTCAGGTCCTCCTTTGGGCACATATTTTTCCCGGCGCAGGTGTGAAGAGCCACCGCCTCCCCTGCCTGAGCGGCAGAAAATCTTTACATAATCGACAAAATTGCTTCCTGACATATTTTATATTACATGCATACTTCAATAACCTTACTCAGGCGTATGAATATTTCATCTATACCGCCCATGCCATTGACTGTCTGACACTTGCCCTGTTTATTATAATAATCTATCACAGGTTCTGTTTTCTCCTCATAAACACTGATCCTGTTCTCCACTACGCTTTTATCCTTATCATCAGGCCGTTCTGACTCCTCTGCCCTGGCAAGCAGCCTTTTAACCAGTTCATCATGCTCAACCTCCAGCACCAGCATCTTGCAAATTGTGGTATTCTTCCTGGCCAGCATCTTATCAAGGGCAATGGCCTGTTCAACGGTACGCGGGAAGCCATCGAAAATAAACCCCACGGCACCAGGGTTTGAATCAATCTTTTCCGAAATCATTTTTATCACCACCTCATCCGGGACGAGCTCCCCTCTTTCCATCATGCCTGACACCCTTTTTCCCAGATCTGTGCCTGAGGCTATGGCCTCGCGAAGCATATCACCTGTGGACAGGTGTATAAGGTTAAATTCACCGGCCAGCTTTACCGATTGAGTGCCTTTGCCTGAGCCTGGCGGGCCGAATAACAAGAAATTAATCATCTGTATTAGTTTATAGGTTCAACTATTCTCCTCTTTAACAATCCTGTAAACAGATCTCAGGTTCCTGCCCAGTCCGTCAAAATCAAGTCCATAGCCAATAACAAAATCGTTGGGTATCTCAAAACCCGTATAATCAATACTGTGAGATCCTTTATATGCGTCCGGCTTTATCAGCAATGAAGCTATCTTTATATCGTCTGGACCTTTCACCTGCAGGTCTTCAATAATACCGTCAAGGGTACAGCCTGTATCAATAATATCTTCCACAACAATAACAGTCTTACCGGCCAGTTCCTCGTTAAGCCCTATCAGTCGCCTCACTGATCCGCTTGACCTGTCTCCGTCATATGATGACAGTTTGAGGAAAGACAATTTTACATTCATGTTAATCTCCCTCAGCAGGTCGGCAGTGAAAACAAAGGAACCGTTTAATATACTTATAAAAAGAACATCCTTCCCCCTGTGCTCTTTCTCTATCAGAGCAGCCATCTGCTTTACCTTATCCAGTATTTCCTTTTCCCCGATAAATACTTCAAAGGTCTTATCGTATATTTTTATTGTATCCATGTGCAGGAAGAATGATAGATTCAAATAATGATGCGAAAATATAAAATATATGCCTTATTTTTGTTCCAAATTACAAATAAAAACAGCATAATATGGAGCCAAGAGTAAGCATTATTATGGGGAGCACTTCTGACCTTCCCGTTATGGAGAAAGCAGCCGCCATCCTGAATGATTTTAAGATCCCCTTTGAGATCAATGCCTTATCAGCCCACAGGACGCCTGACGAGGTTGAAAAATTTGCCACGGAAGCAGCAGGCAGGGGCATAGAAGTGATAATTGCAGCAGCAGGCATGGCTGCACACCTGCCAGGGGTTATAGCGGCCATGACCACCATACCTGTTATAGGAGTACCTGTTAAGGCATCGCTGGAGGGACTTGATTCACTGCTTTCCATAGTACAGATGCCCCCGGGAATTCCCGTTGCCACGGTAGGTATTAACGCAGCACAGAATGCCGGTATACTGGCTGCACAGATTATCGCCACAGCCGATGATGATTTACGCAGGGAGCTGCTTAACTTCAAGTCAAAGCTGAAAGATAAGATCGTAAAAGCCAACAGCCAGCTTAAAGAAGTCAAATACGATTATAAAACCAATTAATCCTCCGGCAACTTATCCGGGTTATCCCGTTTCTGTAGCTGGATTGCTAATGCCGGATTGTTAATATTGCTTAGCTCTTTACTTTATTATTATCAGAGGGGCAAGATCCGGCACATGTGCCTGGGATTTTGCATTATTGTCTTTTACCATTTTATTTGATAACTTGAGATGGGATTAAAAAGTCATTTATGCAAAAGAAAAAATCGCTGCAAAAAATTTTACTTATCTCCGCCCTGTGCCTGACGGGTATTGCTGTATACCCTCAGAACCCTTTCAGCCTCTCTGCAGGTGCAAGGCAGGTAGGTCTTGCTTACGCCTCCGTGGCCACGGAGGGCTTCTGGGCAGGCTTTCATAACCAGGCCTCCCTTGCCAATATGGATAGCTGGTCGGCAGGTCTTAACCAGGACAACAGGTTCGGGCTGTCCGAACTGAGCAATAAGACATTCGGCATGGTTATACCATCGGTGCCCGGCGGTGCCCTTGGTATTGTATATTCATATTACGGGTACACCGAATACAACAGGCAT
Organism: Bacteroidales bacterium; assembly: GCA_046542595.1. Taxonomy (GTDB): domain Bacteria; phylum Bacteroidota; class Bacteroidia; order Bacteroidales; family VadinHA17; genus UBA9300. Next base: position 3,333 of record JBKHBA010000111.1, read on the forward strand.
ACCATAGGTCTCGCCTATGGCATGAAACTGGGTAATAAAATATCGGCAGGAATACAGACAGACCTGTACTCAACACGTATAGCCGGTGATTACCGTAACAGGAATGACCTCACTGTTGAGGGAGGCATACAGTACAAGCCCTTTAACAGGCTGGTACTGGGCATGCATATATATAACCCTGTCCCTCCCTCACTGCATGTAAGTGATATCCCCCTGGTCATGAAAGTGGGTGCTTCGTACAGGTTTGCTTCCTCCTTTATGGCCATGGCGGAAATGGAGGCCAGTGAGTACGGTAAGACCAATATCAGGCTGGCTGCCGAATATGAGTTCGCGGGCAACCTGTTTCTGCGTGGCGGATTGATGAGCAATCCGCTGGGCATTGCTTTCGGAACCGGGTATTCCGGACGTATATTCCAGGCTAACATCGGTTTTATATCGCATGAGAATCTGGGGCTAACACCTTCACTGTCGCTGGTAATTTTTATAAGGTAGAGCATGAAATTACGGTTGCACATAATAGCTGCAGCCCTGGTAATTTCACTGCAAGGCCTTTATGCGCAGGATCATTTATCAGGGCATATAATAAATTTACTGGAAAATATTGCTATGTCATCCGGAGAAGATGTGCAGGCAGCTGATTATGCCAGAGCCATCAGCTCGCTGGCAGACGAGCCGGTCAATATCAATTCGGGTGATATTAACGAGATAAAAAGGCTCTTCTTCCTGACGGTATTCCAGGCACACAGCCTGGTTGACTACACAGAAAAGCATGGTAATATACTGTCTGTCATGGAGATCAGTTATATACCCGGTTTTGACAGGGAGCTGGCCGGCTTAATTGATCCCTTCATTGAATTCGGATCTTCCGGCATATCCGGGACCGGCAACGCTAATTATCGTCTCAGGTCTGTCAGCAATTTCATAAAATATCCTGCCGGGGAGGATGAAAAATATATAGGCGGTAACTATAAACTGCTGTCAAAGATAAGGGTCAGCAGGGGGGCGGTAAAAGCATATATCACGGCCGAGAAAGATAAGGGTGAAGCCCTCTTTCTTCCCGGGTATCGTCCGGACTTCCTCTCGGGTAATATCTCTTACAGTCCGGGTACCGCTCTTAACAGTATCATCATAGGCGACTACCGTGTGCGCTTTGGACAGGGGCTGACCGTATGGAACGGCTTTTGCCGTCCGCCGGTACCAACCGAACTGAGACCAATGAAAAACAGCAGCTGCATAATGCCGTATTCATCGAGCGACGAAAATGATTTTTTCAGGGGCCTTGCCCTTTCCTTCAGGACAGGTGATATAAACATTATGTCCTTCGCTTCTCTTAATATGAGAGATGCCACCACCATATATGATAAAAACAGTGATAGACAATATGTCTCTTCCTTTTACAATACAGGCATACATGACACCCCCACCAGCATGTTAAAAAGAAATGCTGTATCGGAAAGAAGTTACGGTCTTAATATTAACGGTATAAGAAAAAACCTCTACTTAGGCTTAAGTGCCGTGTACTCAGGGTTTTCTCTGCCGGTATTACAGGGTGACGGGCTCAGGGATATATATGATTTTAAAGGGAGTGAAAATGCATCTTTCTCCCTTGATTATGCTTATCTTTTCCGTAATTCACAACTGTTCGGCGAATTTGCGGTAAGCGCTGACGGTAAAACGGCTTTTTTGCAGGGTGTCTCACTGAATCCCGGTGGCAGGGTAAGGTGTAATGTGGTGTACTCAAGGGTTAACAGGGGGTATAATTCCTTTCACGGCATTGCCCCGGGCGGCAGGACCTTCAATAAGTTTAACAGCAGCCTGCTCGCCAATATTGGAGCAGAGATATTACCCGGTCTCCGTTTTTCAGCCGGTTTTTTAAGCGATAAGGACCTGTGGTATAATAATGTTTCCGGCCACTTTCCCTCATCCATGAAATACCTTCTCAGCATCATACTGCAGCCGGCCGGAGCGTCAGACATTATATCGCTGACAGCCGACCTCAGGCATCAGGCAGGCGAAAAGACACTCACACCCCTGCGTGGTATCAAAAAGAGTGTGCCTTTTGAGAAGAGCAACCTGAGGCTCTCCATGGAGAGCCAGCCCTCCGATCGCTTATCATTGCGCACACGCATAGAGAAAGTGGTGATAGCCGGCTCAGCTGACAATGGCTTTCTCTGCTACCAGTCGGCTTCCTGCTTCTTCCCGCAGCTGTCGCTGGAGATACGCGGCAGGTTTACTGTATTCAGTACCGGCAGCTGGGACACCCGTATATATGCATGGGAAGATGACCTGCTGTATAACCCATATATCAGGGCCCTGTATAATGACGGGAGCAGGTCGTACCTGATGATTGTCTACAAGCCTTCGGGCCTAATGAGTATGCGTATAAAATATGCGGTTTTAAGGAAAAAGAGTGGAGAGGTCACAGACAGGTCTGATGAGCTGAAATTCCAGCTAGCTCTCAGCTTTTAACTTCTGACGGCCTGATAGCCCGTATATTAAGCTGAAGGTTCTTATTGCCCTTAAACTCATTCATCTCTACGGTATAGCAGATGTCAACAGGATGCCCTTCCTTTATTATCTTTAACATATTACTCTGCCCGAAAGCTATGGCAGGCAGGCTCACAGTACCTGTGGACTCACTGCAAAGGTCCAGCTTCAGATGCTCGCCGCCTGCACCTACCACCCTTCCCGCACCGGTATCATAAACCTTACTGGTCATAAAAACAGGGGCCAGGTTATCCGGACCGTAAGGCTGAAACTGATCCAGTATACGGTAAAACTTATCCGTGATATCACTGAAGTCGAGTTCCATATCAATCAGTATATGCGGCACCATCTGGTCTTCATTTATTGTCTCTGCAACTACCTTTTCAAAGCGCTTAATAAAGAGAGGTACATTTTCTTTCTTTAGTGTCAGTCCGGCAGCATACATATGTCCCCCGAAGTTTTCCAGCAGGTCGCTGCAGGACTCAACGGCCTGGTAAAGGTCATAGCCGGTAACCGAGCGTGCCGAACCCGTGGCAAAACCGTTTGATTCTGTAAGGATAACGGTGGGGCGGTAATGTGTTTCTATCAGTCTCGATGCCACTATACCTATCACACCCTTATGCCAGCCGGGGTTATACAGGACTGTTGTGCGTGAATCCTGGTAGCTGCTGTCTTCGGCTATCATCCTGAGGGCCTCTGTGGTTATGGTCCTGTCTTTCGTCCGCCTCTTATTGTTGCAGTCACCTATCTCCCTGCTCATCTCCTCAGCCAGCATGCCATCTTCCGAAACCATCAGTTCAACGGCCTTATTGCCTGATTCCATACGGCCTGCTGCATTGATCCTTGGCCCTATCTTGAATACTATATCCTCAATGCCTATCCTTTTCCTTATATCTGAATGACTTATTATCTTGGCCAGACCTATCCTCGGGTTCTCATTAAGCTGCTTAAGTCCATAATGGGCAAGTATCCTGTTCTCACCCGTAAGAGGCACTATATCAGATGCTATACTCACAGCAACCAGGTCAAGGTACTGCACAAGCTCTTCAAACGGTATAGCGTTAATCATCGAATATGCCTGTATCAGTTTAAAGCCCACCCCGCAGCCTGACAGGTCCTTATAGGGATAGTTACATCCTTTCTGCCTTGGATCCAGCACTGCCAGGGCCTCCGGTATCTCATCCCCCGGCAGGTGATGGTCACAGATTATGACATCCAGTCCCAGCGTATTGGCATACCTTATCTTTTCAACTGCCTTGATACCGCAGTCCAGGGCTATCATGAGCTTGCAATTAGCTGCATGAGCATGGTCAATACCCTTTTGTGATATGCCATATCCCTCTGAATACCTGTCAGGTATATAAAATTCTATATTAGGGTAAATGTTACGTAAAAAGGCATACATAAGGGCAACCGACGTTGTACCGTCCACATCATAATCACCATAGATAAAGATCTTCTCATTCCTGTTTATTGCCGATGATATACGGTCGACAGCAATATTCATATCCTTCATAAGGAAAGGGTCATGCAGCTTATCCAGTCCGGGCCTGAAAAAGTGCCTGGCATCCTCAAAATCCCTGATACCCCTCTGGACCATCAGGTTAGCAAGTGGCTCCGGGACATCCAGGCTTTTCATCAGCTGCCTGATAACCACATTATCACCCGCTTCCTTTATAATCCAGTTTTTCTTCATCACCTATCTTATCCGGTTCATTGTTCCACCCAGTTAATACCGAATATTTTTTTAAAATTATTTTTTACAATATGCTTTGCCTTTTCAAAATCCTGCTCTTCACCCAGCTCTTTGGCCAGTGATGTAACACCCTTATCAGTATAACCACAGGGATTTATATATCCAAAATAATCCAGGCCGGTATTTACATTAAATGCAAATCCGTGCATGGTGATATGCCTGCTGGCCCTTACCCCTATTGCACATATTTTACGTGCCCTGCCAGTAATGCCGCTGTCAAGCCACACGCCCGTGGCCCCTTCACTGCGTCCTGCCTTAATACCATATTCCTGCAGCGATTGTATTATCACTTCTTCCAGGGTATGGATATAGGCTTTCAGTGTAAGGCCAAACATCTCCAGGTCGAGCAGGGGATAGCCTACCAGCTGACCCGGACCATGATATGTAATATCCCCTCCCCTGTCTATACGG
>JBKHBA010000112.1:0-7980 GCA_046542595.1 Bacteroidales bacterium
TGTATTTCCGCCCGGTGAAAGAGGCAGGGCCCTGGGCATCAATATCACAGCCGTGTATGCAGGCCTGTTCACCGGCCCCTTCCTTGGCGGCGTGCTCACCGAATATTTAGGATGGAGAAGCATCTTTATCTTTCTCATCCCCATATCCGCAGTAGCCGCTTACATGACCTACAGGAAGATAAAAATTGAATGGGCAGAGGCACGGGGAGAGAAACCGGATCTGCCCGGAACGGTGCTGCTGGGCGGCGGACTGGTACTTATCATCCTGGGTTTTTCGAAGATACCCGGCACGGCCGGACTCCTGCTCACGGCTGGGGGGGTGGCCATGATAATATTATTCCTGCTGTACGAGAGGAAAGCCATGTACCCCCTGCTGGATATCAGGCTGCTGCTTTCAAACAGGGTGTTCAGCTTCTCCAACCTGGCTGCCCTCATCCATTACGCAGCCACCTCGGCCATTGTTTTCTTTATGAGCCTGTACCTGCAGTACCTTAAAGGGCTTGATGCCAGGACGGCAGGGATGATCATTATGGCCCAGCCTGTTATGATGACCCTTTTCTCCATCCCTGCCGGCAAGCTGTCAGACAGGATAAACCCGGGTCATATTGCTTCGGCAGGCATAAGCATGACGGCAATGGGTTTGTTCGCCCTTACATTCCTCCGGCAGGAAACCCCGCTGGCCTATATCATAGGCGTACTTGCCTTTAACGGACTGGGTTATGCCCTCTTCAGCACCCCCAACTCAAATGCTATTATGAGCTCAGTGGAGAAGAAACACCTGGGGGTGGCCAGCGGAATGCTGGGCACCATGAGAATGATAGGACAGACATTGAGCCTGGGTATAGCAATGATGCTTATATCCATTAATATGGGTGATGAAAGGATAAACCCGGAAAACTATGACCGCCTGCTTATAACAATACGCACAGGTCTTATTATATTTGCAATAATATGCATACCCGCAATATTAGCCTCACTGGCAAGAAACAAGAAACTAAAAAACAGGAATAATGAGTAACACATTCAAAGGAAAAAGCAATAAGGACATACAAATACTTATCTCAAGGCTTGAGGCAGATATGAATCCAACCAATACAAGGAGGATACTGGGGCATCTCGACTTCACCAGTCTGAATGTTACCGATAGTGTGTCAGTCATCGAGGATATATGTGAAAAAGTTAATAATTATCCCTATGCTTTCCCTGACCTGCCCGTACCGGCAGCCATATGCGTATACCCGCGCTTTGTGCCCGCAGTAAAAAAAATGCTTAAGCTGCCTTCTGTTAAAATAGCCTCCGTGGCAGGTGGCTTCCCCTCATCGCAGGTAAGCCATAAGATAAGGGTGGCCGAGGTAAGGCAGGCCACAGAGGATGGTGCCGACGAGATAGACATGGTAATGCCCGTAGGAGAGTTCCTGCAGGGTAATAAAAATTTTGTCAGGGATGAGATAGCCGCCGTTAAGGAGGTGATGGGCAGCAGCCACCTGAAGCTTATTATAGAGAGCGGTCTGCTCGCCGGGCCGGAGCTTATCTACGAAGCATCCATACTGGCCATGGAGTCAGGTGCTGATTTTATCAAAACATCATCAGGAAAAGAAAAAGTGTCAGCAAGCCTGGAAGCAGTGTATATAATGTGCCATGCTATCAATGATTTTCAGCATGCAGGCGGTAAGGTGACAGGTATAAAACCGGCAGGAGGAATTGCTGACGCAGCCAGTGCATTAAAGTACTATTCGCTTGTAGAGATGGTACTGGGCAACAGCTGGCTTATACCTGAGAGGTTCAGGATAGGCGCCAGCCGGCTGGCAAATAGTTTACTGACGGATGTGGAAGGCAGAAACGTGGAATATTTCTAGATGAATTATACTGTTCAGAATATCGGTGAACCGCTTGCACAGGATTTTCTCAGGTCGGAATGGATATTCGGGCTCCTGATGCTCCCCGTGCTGCTTTACCTCTTTGTCTCCCTCTATGAAAAATATTCCCTTATCAGGATTATCAGGATTGTCTTCAATAATAAGTTTGCACATACCACATACCGTAATATGACCTCCGGCACTCAGGTTTTCCAGATGTTGCTGGGTCTGCTGAGCCTTATCAGCATTGCCACCTTCATGCTTTTTGCAGAACTGCATTTTGATATAATATTCTATGATCTGGATCCTCCCATGCTCTGGCTTTTTAACCTGGGACTGGCATCCCTGGCCATCAGCTTCAGATACGTGGTAAACAATATTATTGCCGGTCTTACACGCACAAGAAATTTTTTCAGAGAATATTTTTTTAATATCTCACGCAGTTACAAGCTGATAGGGATAATGCTTATGATACTCAATTTCTGCATATCATACCTTGTAAGTGTCCCTGACAGCTACCTTATCTATTCCGCTTTTGCGCTAATAGCGATAATACTGGTTTTCAGGATCATCCGACTGGTATATATTTTTATAATAAGCAGACTTTCATTATCGTATATGATTTTGTATCTTTGCGCACTGGAAATTTTACCCGTTCTTTTAGCAATCAAATATCTGAACGGGCTGGAGCATTAAGAAAGTCTATTTGTTGTACAACTAAAAAACGGAATGCTTTGAAGATAAAAAGTATACTGGTATCACAACCAGAACCAAAAAATCCAAAATCTCCCTATTACGAACTAGCCAGAAATCACGGTTTAAAGATCGATTTCAGGCCTTTCATTGAGGTGATAGGCATTACTTCAAAAGAATTCAGGCAACAAAAGATCAATATTCTTGATCACAGCGCTGTGATTTTCACCAGCAAGACAGCCATTGATCATTTTTTCAGGGTATGTGAGGAATTGCGTATCACGGTGCCTGACACAATGAAATACTTTTGTATTACCGAAAATGTGGCATTTTACCTTCAGAAGTATATTGTTTACAGGAAAAGGAAGATATTCTTCGGTCATTCCAAGTTTAACGACCTCTGCACGGTAATATCCAAGCACAAGGATGAGAAATATTTTGTGCCTCTATCAGTGCCCCATAAGGCAGAGATACCCGAATTGCTGGATAGGTATAAGGTTGAGTATACTATCGGTAACCTTTACAGGACTATCAGTGCCGACCTTTCGGACCTGGCTGATGTGTATTATGATATTCTTGTTTTTTACAGTCCGTCCGGACCCAAGTCATTGCTTGAAAATTTTCCTGATTTTGAACAGAATAAGACAAAAATAGCTGCTTTCGGCCCAACCACGGCCCAGGCACTGGATAAGCTGGGACTGAGACTTGATATACATGCTCCAAACGCCAAGGCACCGTCAATGACAATGGCACTTGACCAGTTCATAAAAGATCAAAAGAAGAGTAAATAGGTATTACCGTATATCCGCCGCTAATATTTTCTTCTGAAGGCGCAGCGGGACTTTTGTTATGTACAGTAATAGATACACTTACAGCAAAAAGGAGAAACTTTGCAGCCCTGAAGTTATTTCCCGGTTATTTGAAGATGGTTTTTCATTCTACTCTGAGCCATTCAGGATAGTATGGATGGAGAACCACGACAAACAGCCTTTCCCTGCCCTTTCAGCCATCAGCGCCAGGAAAAAATCCCTGAAAAGAGCCGTTGACCGCAACAGGGCAAAAAGAAGAATAAGGGAAGCCTGGCGTATGAAAAAGAATATTCTTTATAAGCAGCTTGCAGACCTTGATATACAGATTCTGCTTATGATAATATATACAGGTGACAGGGTGCCTGATTACAGCTATATCGAAGAGAAAATGGAGGTTCTTGTTAAGAATTTTTCTTTACATTTGAAGGCTCTTGCGGATCGTAAAAAACAGTAATGAACCAAAACGGAAGCCATTATGTCAGAACAACAGGCTCCACGCACCTGTGATCACACATAATATACCGTTTAAAGAAATGAATATGAAAAAGTATTTTAATAAAACAATTCTTATATCAGCAGCAGTAATAATGATATCAGTGGTCACCACGGCATTTATATCCCGTAATGAATCCACAGATTTTAAACTGCAGAAGAACATGGATATATTCTATTCCCTTATAAGGGAGTTGAATGCTTTCTATGTGGACGAACTGCAGCCTGATGAACTGTTTAAGAAAACTATTGATGACATGCTCAGTGAGCTTGACCCTTATACAACTTATTACCCGGAGTCGGAAAGAGATGAGTTTACATTTATGACTACCGGAAAATACGGGGGCATAGGATCACAGATAAGAACAGACGGCGATTATACGGTGCTAAGCCGTATATATAAAGATTTTCCCGCCGATAAGGCAGGACTTAAAGCCGGGGATATACTTAAGTCCGTTAACGGAAGGTCCCTGAAAGGGATGCCTGCTGATAAGGTAAGTGATGAACTGAAAGGAGAGCCCGGTACCGAAATCAATATTATAATAGAAAGGCAGGGTGAGGAACTGGAAAAAACACTTATACGTAAAAGGGTGGCTATTACTCCCGTGCCCTATTATGGCATGCTGGATGATAAGACAGGCTATATCCGCTTTACCAATTTTACACAGGGCTGCAGCAATAATGTCAAAACGGCACTGACCACCCTCAAGGAAAAGCATGGGGCTGAGAAGATTATCCTTGATGTAAGATCCAACCCGGGGGGACTGCTGAATGAAGCCGTTGATATTGTAAATCTCTTTGTGGGTCCGGATAATGAGGTGGTAAGCACAAAGGGAAGGGTGGACAGATTTGATAATACACATAAAACAAGCAAAAAAGCTGTTGATAAGGACATTCCCCTTGTAGTAATGATAAACCAGGCCACCGCATCCGCAGCCGAGATTGTTGCAGGTGCTATTCAGGACCTTGACAGGGGAGTGGTTGTGGGACAGAGGTCATTCGGCAAGGGACTGGTGCAGATAAGCCGACCCCTGAGCTATAATGCAACACTGAAAGTGACAACAGCTGAATACTATATACCCTCGGGAAGATGCATACAGGCCATTGACTTCTCGCTGCGCAATGAAGATGGCAGCATAGGGTATATACCGGATTCTCTCACCTCTGAATTTACGACCCGCAAGGGGCGTATTGTAAAGGATGGCGGTGGTATATCGCCTGATTACAGCGTTGAAACAACACAGCTGAGCCAGTTTAGCTCAGTGCTGTATGGCAGGTCACTGATATTTGATTTTGCCACCGACTATTACTGGCAGAACGCTGAGATTGAGGAGCCCGGTACATTCAGTCTCAGTGATCAAAGCTACCAACGCTTTGGTAATTTTCTTGAAGAAAGGGATTTCTCTTACGAATCGGCAACAGAAAATGCTCTGGATGAACTTAAGGAGGTGGCGAAAAAGGAGAAATACTATAAAAACAATAAGTCCCTGTTTGATACAATGGAAAAAAACCTGGTCCATAAGCTGGAAAACGACCTTGAACTGTTCCGTGATGAGGTAACACGACTGCTGGAGGATGAGATAATAGGAAGGTATTATTATGAGGAGGGACTGATCAAACACAGCCTGCAATATGACAGGCAGGTGGGCAGGGCACTGGAAATAATCAATGACGCCGGCCTGTATTCTTCCACCCTGGAAGGCACATCCGGGCTCTTATCAATAAAAAACTGATATACATGGATAATAAACCCGTAATTACTGATGGAGCTATCAGTCCGGACACCATATCCAGATACCTGGAAAAGGTGTCAGAAGACAAAGCAATCGGGGCCCATTCCCTTTTTCTTGGCCAGGTGCGTGATGATATTGTCAATGACAGGAAGGTTGAAGCCATTGAATATTCAGCATACACCGGGATGGTGGAAAAGGAAGCTGCCAGGATCAGTGAAACGGTCAAAGCAGCCTTCAATGATGTAAAAGACATTATCATTATTCATTCCACCGGTATCGTCAGGGCAGGTAAGCTGTCTCTTTTTGTTCTTGTAAGCGCGGGTCACCGCGACCAGGCCACGAGAGCCTGCAGGCATGTGGTGGAGATGATAAAGGACAACTACCCGGTATGGAAAAAGGAACTGTTCGATGATGATTCGCACAGGTGGCAGTAATAAAAAAAGGATAAAAAAACAGTCCCCTGAATTCGGCAGCATAAGATCATTTAGGGTCCTGTCCAATCAGCCACCTGCAAAGGGCGGCAGTAAGGCTACCTCATCACCATCGGCCAGACTGATATCCTCATCGGCCAGACTCTGATTCACAGAAATGCGGTATTTATAAGCAGCAAAAGAAGGGTATTTTACAACGATATGCTTTTTCAGTTCATCCAGCGATGATACATCTTCAACCTCCACCTCCGCACTTCCCGCCTTTTCGGCAAGTATACCAAACAATAAAACTTTTATCTTCATTTTTTTTACATCAATTAAGTTAACTCTCCTGAAAGCAAGCTGGGAGGAATCTTTAGCCCGGCGAAGCTGATCACCGGATCAATGCGCCTCCAGCCAGTTCCTGCCACTTCCGTAATCAACCAGCAGTGGCACATCCAGCCTGCAGGCATTCTCCATTTCATAAATAACAATATCCCTCAGGGCCTCCTCATCATTTTCAGCCACCTCAAAGATCAGCTCATCATGAACCTGCATTATCATGCTGGCTTTCAGATCCGATTCCTTAAGCCTTGAGTGTATCTTTATCATTGCAATCTTTATAATATCCGCCGCCGTTCCCTGTATAGGTGCATTTATGGCATTCCTTTCGGCATTGCTCCTGAGCAATGAATTACGTGAGTGTATATCCCTCAGGTAGCGCTTGCGTCCGAACATAGTGGTCACATACCCTTTCTCACGCCCCTTTTCTATGCTTTTGTCCATATACTCCTTTACCCCGGGATAGGAAGCAAAATAGCCATCGATAAGCTCTTTGGCCTCCGACCTGCTGATATTAAGTCTCTGCGACAATCCATAAGCCGATATTCCATATATAATACCAAAGTTTGCCGTCTTGGCTTTTGCCCTCATCTCCCTTGTCACCTCTTCCGTTTTTACACCGAAAATTTTAGCTGCCGTGGCGGAATGAATATCCTGCCCGCTGTTAAAGTCTTCCTTCATACCTTTATCCCCGCTGAGGTGGGCCATAAGCCTCAGCTCTATCTGTGAATAATCAGCAGACAGAAAAATATTGCCTTCAGCAGGCACAAAAGCCTTACGTATCTCCCTGCCGCTCTCATCCCTTATGGGTATATTCTGAAGGTTGGGGTTATTGGAGCTCAGCCTGCCCGTTGCTGCTATAGCCTGGTTATATGATGTGTGTATCCTTCCTGTCTTCTCACTGATAAGCGCCGGCAGTGAATCAACGTATGTCGACAATAATTTTTTCAGTCCCCGGTATTCCAGCACCTTATTCACCACGGGGTGCTTATCGGCCAGCCGCTGCAATACCTCCTCATTGGTCACAAACTGCTTTGTCTTTGTCTTTTTTGCTTTGTCATCCAGCTTCAACTTCCTGAATAAGACATCACCCAGCTGCCTGGGGGAGCCAATATTGAATTCCATACCTGCCAGCTCAAAGATCTCCTTTTCCAGTTCTGCTATCTGCTCTCTCAGTACCCCGGCATAATCTTTCAGGGCATCCACATTAAGCATTACCCCGCTACGCTCCATGTCAGCCAGCACGGGAATCAGCGGCATCTCTATGGCGGTAGCCAGAGAATACAGATCTTCCTTCTTTATTCTGTCATAAAACAATTGCTTTAACTGGTATGTTATATCAGCATCTTCCACAGCGTATTCAGTCATTTTATCTGAAGCTACCGATCGCATGCTTTTCTGGTTCCTTCCCTTTTCACCTATCAATGATTCAATAGGCATTGGCTTATAATCCAGGTATGTTTCCGCCAGGTAGTCCATATTATGTCTCATATCCGGTTCAAGCAGGTAATGAGCTAGCATGGTATCAAACAGTTCTCCCTTCACTTCAACACCATAATTACCGAGCACCTGTATATCAAATTTAAGGTTCTGCCCAATCTTCCTTATACTGCTGTTTTCAAACACAGGCTTCAGGATCTTTATA
>JBKHBA010000113.1:0-7868 GCA_046542595.1 Bacteroidales bacterium
TCTTCCTCTCTTATCTTTTCGGTAAAAATGATATTCAGTATACCGTTTATCACTCTTGCTGCCTGCCTGTTATATGGATTGAATTCCATGTCCTCCGAGTAACTCAGCACAACAGTTGCTTTAGGTACGGCCATAGGCATCTCTATTACCTTCTCAACCTTTCCTTCAGGCTGCCTCACGCCCCTGTCAACCCACTCTTCTGATCCTTCGCGGGCCGACAGTGATCCTATGTATTTTTCAGCCATCTCTTTAGCCGTCTCTTTCTCCACGTTACCCACAATAAAGAAGGTATAATCATCAGCATCGCTGAATCTTTCTTTATACAGCTCCTCTATCTTTTCAAATTCTATATCCTTAATAAACTCTTCATCAAGCACCCTGGCACGGGGATGGTAACCTGACATAATAAGTGTCAGCGAGTCCTGCATGACTTTTTGCGGGTTATTGTTCATTGATTCCATCATGGCCGCAAACCTGCCTGCCAGTGCATTATGTGCCTCGCGGTCGAACCTGGGCTCTTCAAAGCGCAGGTAAAGAAGCTGCATCATGGTCTCGAAGTCGGCTGGCGTTGATGATCCGCTGAAACCTTCCACTGCCTCGGACAGGTTAATACTCACAGAAGCTTTCTTGCCTGACATCATTTTCTGCAGTGCTATATTATCAAATTCTCCTGCCCCATAGGCCAGGGCCAGTGTTGACAGCAATGATGCTTCCGGTATGAATTCGTCATCAATAAGTGATGTTCCTCCGAAAGAGAATGCCCTGAGTGTTACATTGTCTTTCTCATGATCGGCTTTTTTGTATATTACCTTTGCACCATTGTCCAGGGTCCATTCGAGGGCATCAAAGTCGCTCAGTTCCTTTGTATTGATCACTTCACCGCCCGGCAGTATGCCGTTTATCAGTGATTCACCCGATGCGGCATCTGCATAGGCTTCCAGTTCTGAGCTTTCTGCTTTTTTCATCAGCTCCAGGGCCTGTTGCTCTTCCAGGTACCCGGCTTCTTCCTCTGCCGGTCCCTGTACATAAAGCACACGGTTTTTATCTGTTATCCACTCTTTTGCCACGGCCGACACTTCGGCAAGGCTTATCCGGGGCAGTGTTTCTTTCACTTTCTGATACTCATATTCTACGGAAGGCAGTGGTTCATTAATAAGGAAATGTTGCTGAATATTACCTGCCCAGGTATCATTATCTATCTTATCCCTTTCTTTATAGTAGTTGTCCCAGTTGGACATCATTTTTGCTTTTGCCCTTTCCAGTTCGCCTTCCGTGAAGCCATGCTTTTTTACTCTTTCGGCTTCCTTATAGATTGCTTCAAATGCTTTCTCACCCTCACCCTTCCGGTAGCTGGCTCCTATGGTGAGCACGTCGTAGCCGCGGACAAAGCCGGAATATGTTATTGAGCCGCTAACGAAAGGGGGTGTGCCTTTTTGCAATAGCTCATTAATCCTCTGAGACATCATTGAGTTAAAGAGGGTTCTGATATACTGATTCTTCAAATAGCCTGTTCCCTTGTCTGAGGGGTCAACCGCCCTGTGCTTTATGTACAGGTCGGCCGAATGCTGTGATGCCTCCTTGTCTGTTACCAGTACATAGCGCATATCATCATGTTCGGGCACCTCAAAGAAAGGTCTCTCCGGCGGGTCTTCAACAGGGGGTATGGCTGAGAACATAGCTATCACTTTCTCCTCCATGGCTTCTGGATCTATATCTCCCACTATGGCAATTGCCTGCAGGTCGGTCCGGTACCAGTCGTGGTAAAAATCGCGCAGGGTCTGGTAATCAAAATCTCGTATGATATCAATATCACCTATAATATCTCTTTCGGCATATTTCGATCCTGCCAGCAGTGTGGGCAGGAATTCCCAGGTCATCCTGAACTGGGCCGTACGGCGTGTGCGCCATTCTTCGGTTATCACCCCTCTTTCGGCATCTATCTCTTCTTCGCTGAGAAGGAGGTAATTGGACCAGTCGTTAAGGACCAGCAGGCATGTATCCAGCAGTCCGGGATTCTCAACAGGCACATCACTGATATTATAGACTGTTTCATTAAATGCAGTAAAGGCGTTGATATTACGGCCAAAGGCAACACCGTGTTTTTCGAGTGTGCTGATAACGCCTCCTTCCTTATCCGGGAAATGTTCTGTTCCGTTAAAGGCCATATGTTCCAGGAAGTGCGCCAGTCCGTTCTGGTCATCTTCTTCCAGCAGTGCACCAACATTCTGGATAATATAGAAGCTGGCTCTTTTCTCAGGCTCTGCGTTGTGCCTGATATAATAGGTCATGCCGTTTTTGAGTGTACCCGTGCGTATTGCAGGGTCGAGGGGTACAGCATCCCCTCCTGTTTGTGCCCTGGATGCTCCGCTTACAGCAAGGATGAGCAGTGCAGCCAGAAAGAATTTTCTTCCGATGCAGTTCATAAGATATTTGTTTTAGTTAAACAGTAATATATTTAAAAAAGACCGTGCAGTTCGGCATCGATCTTATCTATTATCTGGCGCAGGTGATCTGTGTTATCCGGGAAGTCATAGGCATCGGCTTCTATTATAAGTACCTTCCCCAGCTTATATGACTCTATCCATGCTTCATATCTCTCATTCAGTCTTTTCAGGTAGTCTATCCTGATGGAGTTTTCATAATCCCTCCCCCTCTTCTGTATCTGGTTCACCAGTGTAGGCACCGAAGCTCTGAGGTAGAGGAGCAGGTCCGGCGGTTCAATAAGCGAACTCATAAGGTTAAACAGCGTGAAATAATTTTCAAAGTCGCGGGTCGACATCAATCCCATCGAATGCAGGTTGGGCGCAAATATATAGGCGTCCTCATATATTGTCCTGTCCTGGATAATCGTTTTATCCATCTTTTTTATCTCGATGATCTGGCTGAAACGGGAGTTAAGGAAATATATCTGCAGGTTAAAGGACCATCTCTGCATATCATCGTAGAAGTCATTAAGATAGGGGTTCTCTTCAACGTCCTCGTAATGTGCTTCCCACCGGTAATGTTTTGATAATAAGCCGGCAAGCGTTGTTTTGCCGGAGCCTATATTTCCTGCTATCGCGATATGCATATCTGTCCTTTAAATTTTCAGTATATAAAAATAATAAATTAAATAAGTTAGTTATTACATAAAATCAAGTAATTCATCTAGATACTGCCTGTCGTTGGAAAGCCTGGGCACCTTGTTCTGTCCGCCCAGCTTGTTTTTTTTCTCAAGCCACCTGTAGAAGGTGCCTTTAGGGGCAACGATAACGGTGGGCTTGGTGAGGGTAAGGTCCTTGAACCTTTTGGCTTCATAGTCTGAGTTTAATGCTTTAAGGCTGTTATCAAGCAGGTCTACAAACAGTTCGAGATTTTCAGGATCTTTCTCAAACTCTATTATCCATTCATGGTGTCCTTTTGACGTGGTGCTCATAAAATAAGGTCCGGCCGTATAGTCAGTTATCAGCGCACCAGTCTTGGCAGAGGCTGTCTCGAGGGCTTTTTCGGCATTCTCAATAATTACTTCTTCACCGAAAGCATTGATAAAGTGTTTTGTACGCCCGGTGATCCTGAATTTATGAGGGAATAATTGTGTGAAAACAATAGTGTCTCCTATCATATACCTCCATAATCCCCCATTGGTTGATATAACCATAGCATAATTAACCCCCTTTTCGACATCGGCCACCGTGTATGCTTTCGGGAATTGAGAGTTTATATCTTCTGTTTTCACAAATTCGTAGAATATACCGTAATCAAGCATCAGCAGCATATCATCAGCAGTGAGGTCGTCCTGTATGCCGAAATATCCTTCTGAGGCATTATATGATTCCAGGTAGTTCATTTTATCCGAAGGGATAAGCTTTTTATACTGTTCGCGGTAAGGCTTGAAACTGATGCCACCGTGACAGAAAAGTTCAAGGTCGGGCCATACCTCCAGCAGGTTCTTTGCACCTGTATATTCAAGGATATATTTTAGCAGCACCAGGAACCATGAGGGCACACCTGCCAGGTATCTTATATTCTGGTTAACCGTCCTGCGTGCTATCTTCTCCATTTTTTCTTCAAAATCCTCTATCAGGGCTATCTTTGCACGCGGCGATTTCATCAGATCGGCCCACAGGGGCAGGTTTTCTATCAGTATAGCCGACAGGTCGCCATACAATGAGTCATTACTGAAATTATTAACCCTGTGGCTGCCTCCCAGTGTAAGTCCCCTCCCTGCAAAAACTTTTGTGTCTGGCTTCATCCTTGAGTAGATAGCCAGCACATCCTTGCCTCCCCTGAAGTGGCATTCATCAAGTGCTTCGCGGCTTACGGGTATGAACTTGCTTTTTGACGATGTGGTGCCGGATGATTTTGCAAACCACCTGATATCACCTGGCCACAGCAGGTCCTTTTCACCCTGGCGCAGTCTTTCAACATAGGGTTCAAGATCTGTATAGGTGCCTATAGGGACTGTCTCCTGGTACTGGTGTATCGAATCAATATTTTTATAGTTATAGTGCTCCCCCCATGTAGTGTCGGAAGCAGTGTTCAGAAGGTTGATAAATGTTTCCAGTTGTACCTCGTAAGGATAGGTCTTGAACATATCAATGGAGACCATCCTTTTGGTGTTAAGCCAGTTAATTATTGAGGGTATTAGTGCCATTTTTCAGTTTTACAATTGCTAATATAATGAAAATATGTATTCACGATAAGTCTTATTTATTAGCCTGGCTGAATATTTCGGAATATATTTTCAGAGACCGGAGATTTTTGAACCCTGAAAGCTGTAGTGAGTAAAAAAGCAGCATATCATCAAGGAATTCTTTTCTTTTATGACCACTGAGAGATATATTATTACAATCGGCAATATTTGAACGAAGGAAAGTGTTCAGCAATGCCGAATACTCCTTTTCCATATAATAGCCATGCAGTGGCGGTGCTGATATGTAAATACCGTTTTGCATATCAAAATAAGGCAGGGTGCTGCTGAAATTATTTGACGGGGCAAAGCCAAGGAACCTGGCCAGTCCTATTATAAAGCCTATATGAAAATTAGGCACAGGCCCGTTTTCGGCATCAAGGTATTCAAGTGATTCAATAAGATATTGATACAGATGCTCATCCGGACCAGTCTCTTTCAGCGCCTTATACAGCACCTCCGCAAGGAACATAATGATGCTGTTCCTGTTGATATCATATGGCAGGTTTGAATAATTGAAGAGGGGGCAGGCCTCTTTTATTATATGCAGATCCCGTTTTTCCCGGTAGTAGAACTCTATGCTCAGTGGTTGCAGCGACTGGAAATATACTTTCCGGGTATTTCCCTTTTTACTGTTGACACCCTTTACTATAAAGCTCAGCCTGCCATACTTTTTTGTAAAAATATGGGTGATAATCCCGGTGTCGGAATGTTTTATGGTATGCAGTACTATGCCCTCTGTCTTCTCAAGCATATTCAACGGTCATTTATTCACTTTGGCCTCGAGATCGCTCCGCCAATTCATTTACTTTTTCACTTTGACCATGAGATCGCTCCGCCAGGTTATTCCCTCCATTCATGAGATCGCTCCGTCAATTCATTTACTTTTTCACTTTGACCATGAGATCGCTCCGCCAGGTCATTCCCTCCATTCATGAGATTGCTCCGCCAGGTCATTTACTTTATTTATAGGAGCATGGCGCCAGATCCATAATCGTTTCAAAAATACAAATAATGACAGTGCCATAGATACAGGAAGTAAGTAAATTTGTATATTTAAAGTTCAAGTAAAAATAGCTATGAGTAAAGAATCACAGGATAAACTGGTTAAAAGGATAGCCCGGCTTGCCAAGCAGAACCAGGAACTGGAAGAAAAAATAAAGAAGCTGCTGAAAGAGAATGAAAAGCTTCTTAATCAGACAGAAAAGCAGAAGGCCATGCTTGAAAAGATGACACCCGGTGATCTGCAAAAAGCCGGTCCCTTACTTGCTGATCAGAGGGCACTGAGGTTTAAGATGGCCACGGTCCTGTTTGCCGATATACATGGTTTTGCCAAGGTGATGACCGATTCCGGGTCAGCTGAGTTGATGGACGAGCTGGATGAGATACTTTTTAATTTTGACAGTATAGTAGATAAATACCGGATAAAAAAGATCAAAACTATTGGTGATACTTATATGTGTGCCGGAGGTATACCTGAGAAAAATATTACCAACCCTATTGATGTTGTTATGGCAGCACTGGAAATGCAGAGGTACCTGAGAAAGTATGAGAGCGGTAAGAGCAGGAAGCAGATATGGGACCTTAAGATAGGCATACATACCGGTCCGGTTACAGCCAATATAACAGGCAAAAAGAAAGTGTCATATGATATAAAGGGTGACACGGTTAACACTGCCAGCAGGGTCGAAGGTGTTTCCGGTCAGGGCCGTTTACTTATCTCGGTAATGACATATGAGCTGGTGAAGGAGTTTTTCCAGTGCGAGTATTTCGGTAAACTGCCTGTTAAGTATAAGGGCGACCTGGATATTTATGAGGTGCTGGGTATACACGCCCGTTTTTCAGTTGATGGCAAGGGAGTTATTCCCAATGAGGCCTTTAAAATTAAATTTGGTCTTATACAGTTTACAGATATACAGGAGATAATACTTGACCGGCTGGAGAAGGAACTGCCGGATTATCTTTATTACCATAACGTTAAGCATACTGTTGATGTGGTTACAGAGGTGGAGCTGATGGGATGGGCTGAGGGTTGCAGCGATGAGGAGATACTTCTGCTGAAGACGGCAGGACTGTTCCATGATGCAGGCCATACCATTGAATATGACAACCATGAATACCATGGTACACAGATGGCGAGGGAGATACTTCCGGCGTTCAATTACAGCCAGGGGCAGATAGATACTATATGTGATATCATTATGGCCACAAAGCTGCCGCCACAGCCAAAGAACCTGCTGGAGGAGATCATATGTGATGCCGATCTTGATTACCTGGGACGAAGCGATTTCATCCCTGTCTCCAATACCCTGTACGATGAACTGAAAGCGCAGAATAAGATAGGGAGTTTTAACGACTGGAATAAGCTGCAGGTTAAGTTTATATCAGGACACCAGTATTTTACGAAGACAGCACGCAGCCTGAGGGAGGTTAATAAGCAAAAACAAATAGAGCGAATACAGGGATTGATCACCTGATGATGAGTATCTTCGTAGTGGCACTTACACTGCCGTCCTCATTGGTGCATAAGACAAGATAAACACCTGTGGATACTTTTCTGCCATTATATGTTGTCATATTCCAGCTTGCATCGCCTCCTGTGGATGAGGTTTCATAAACAAGGTTGCCTGATACATCAGTGATTTTAACATTAGTATTTCTTGAAAGGCCGGTGATAGTGATATCACCTGTGTAATCGGGGTATACGGGGTTGGGATAGGCATAGACAGCTTCCATCTCATCAGATCCACGGGTTCCTGTTTCCCTGACAGTTATAATCCCCTTGCCTGTTCCAAACCATACTTCGCCTGTTGACCGCTCTGTGGCCAGGGCCATCACCTGGTCAGATAGTAAAGGGCTGTTTGATGTGTTATAATGCTTAACAAGTTCATTACCGTTTTCGGAGATAAGGAAGGCCCCTGAGCTGTTGGTGCCCAGCCATTTCCTGTTACCCCCGTCCACGGCTATGCTGAGTATTGTTTCTGTTCCCAGCAGGTAATCAGCAAGCCCTGTTCCGTCATTCCTGGATACCTTGATTCTGTTGGCGGTAATCGCTTCATCAAATACCCTGTCGGGGTTATAAAACACAGCCGGCCCCATGTCTGTGCCTATCCATATATTTCCGTCCAGGTCCTCTGATATTGAAAAGATATTGGACAGTAATTTGCCATCCTGGTCTTTTACCGTCAGCTTTTTATAC
>JBKHBA010000114.1:0-7824 GCA_046542595.1 Bacteroidales bacterium
ATATATTGAACTGGCAAAATTCCTGCTTGACAATCGCGGAGGAGGGTCAGAATATGACCAGAGCCATGTGCCGGTCCAACAACAGTATGAAGCGGTAGGTCACGCAGTAAGGGCTGTTTACAGTTATTCAGGTATGGCCGATGTTGCAGCTGAAACAGCTGATGTTGATTACCAGAGTGCCGTTATGTCCCTGTGGGATAATATGGTAAACAAAAAATATTATGTAACAGGCGGTGTTGGCAGCGGTGAAACATCAGAGGGCTTTGGCCCGGATTACTCCCTCAGGCATAATGCTTACTGTGAATCATGCTCCAGTTGTGGCCTTATTTTCTTCCAGTATAAAATGAATCTTGCATATCATGATGCAAAATATGCTGACCTGTACGAAGAAACGATGTATAACGCTTTGCTCGGATCACTGGATATAGAAGGCGAGAATTTTTACTACACCAATCCGATGACTCAAACCAATGACCGTTATTCGTGGCATGTATGTCCGTGTTGCGTGGGGAATATACCAAGAACACTCCTGATGGTGCCTACATGGACATATGTTACTGATGACAACGGTATCTATGTTAACCTTTTCATAGGCAGTACCATAAAGGTTGAAGATGTTGCCGGAGGAAGGGATGTTGAAATGATACAGGAAACAGATTACCCATGGGATGGTAAGGTAAATATTATCGTAAACCCGGATAAGCCCGGCAATTTCAATATTAATGTGCGCATACCTGACAGGAACACCAGTCAGCTTTATACTGCTGTACCCGAGATTAGCGGCATCAATAATCTGACCGTGAATGGTGAAAAAATCGAATATGATGTCGAAAACGGTTATGCCGTTATTAACCGCGACTGGGAAAAAGGAGACGAGATCAGTTTTGAGATACCAATGGAGATACAGGTGATAACCACAGATGAAAGGGTTGAGGCCAACAGGGGGCTTATAGCACTGAGGTACGGACCTCTTGTATTCACCGTAGAAAATGTTGATCAGCCTGATATTCAACAGGCCGCCGCTGAATATCCTCTGAGCACTGAATGGAGGGAAGACTTGCTGGACGGGATATTAACAATAAAGGGTAAATGGGAAGATGACAGTCCCCTGCTTGCCATTCCTTATTACGCCCGTAATAACAGGGATCCGGAGGGTGCAGACAGGGATGAAGATGCAGTTTCCAGGGTATGGATCAAAAAAGAGTAGATGATAAGTATTAAATAAGGATACGGTTCAGATTGAGCCTGCCAAGAGTACCAAGTGTTTTTAACAGGTCCTGGTCTTCGAGAGCTTTGTCAAAGAAATAGTCAGCTCCCATTTCCAGGGCCTTTTTTCTTGCCTGCTCATTAATGGTAAAAACAATTATCAAAGGTTTTGCCCCTTTGCTGCGCAGCTGCTGAAGGATATCAAGGCCTTTGGTACCGGGCAGCTTAAGGTCAAGGATAACAATATCAGGCTTTTTGTCCTGCACCAGGCTTACAGCATGCTCGCCACCTGTATTCCAGTCAATCAGTTCCAGTCCTTGAATTTCTCCAATACTGTCTCTTATCCATTCCCCTATATGCAGTGAATCTTCTATCAGTGTTACTCTCAGATCCTTACTCTTTATTTTCTCATTTGGTTCATTAAACATTTTATCAAGAATTTATTAATACAAAACAGACTTTCCTACAGATACCTGCTGATTGCAGACAGCAGCTTATCAGGCTTCACCGGTTTGGGCATTACCATATCAGCCCCGGCATCAAGCGCACGCTGTTTTTCTCCGTTAAGACCGTAAGCACTGATGATAATAATCCTTGAACGGGAATCATGCGCCCTGATCAGCCTTGTTGCCTCCCAGCCATCCATAACAGGCATCTTAAGGTCCATGAGTACAAGGTCAATCTTTTGTTCCGATTTAAATATATCAAATGCAATGCTGCCGTTTTCTGCTTCAATTACATTATAGTTATGCTTACCCAGAACAATATTGAAATAAGCCCTGTTAACATATTCATCATCCGCCACCAGTATATTATAACGGCTTAATTTATTGTCAGACCGGTTTAATATTTCCTGTGCTTTTCCTCTTTCTGTCATAATAATATTTATTTAGAGTACAAAAATAGATACGATAAGCAGCGGTATCAATAAGCAAAATCCCTAATTACATATAATCAGGTTCTTAATAAAGGCAGATTGAGGCGAAGATCAGCGATCTGTACCGCTTAATCCTGATCGTATTATTAAACCTGAAACGAGTAATGAGGTGAACTGAGGACCAGGTTACTATGACGGTTTATCCTGAACGTATTATTAAAACTGAAACGAGTGCTGAAATTATGCGGGATATCAGGAATTTATTCCGGTCAGGCCTGAGCGTATTGCATATTTGGTAAGTTCAGGCAGTGTATGCAGCTTAAGCTTATCCATGATATTCTTCCTGTGGACATCAACCGTCTTGGAGCTAAGGAATAGCATCTCTCCTATCTCCTTTGATGATTTGCCTTCCGCTATCAGTTGCAGAATCTCACGCTCACGGCTGCTCAGTATGTTTTCATCATTATCCAGTCCGGATATAAATTCCGACAGTATCAGTTCTGATATCTTGCCGGACACATATTTCTGCTTATGCATTACTGTTTCAATAGCTTTCATTAACTCGGCTGAATCACAGTCTTTAAGCAGGTAAGCATATGCTCCTGCTGTAAGCATGCCTGACACAAACTGTTTGTCCGAGTGCATTGACAGTGCTATGATTCTTATCTCCGGGTTAATATTCAATATCTGCTTTGTGGCTTCCACACCGTTCAGATCAGGCATTGCCACATCCATCAGTACAATATCCGGTTTCATCTCTGCAGAGAGCTTAACAGCCTGCCGGCCGTTTTCAGCTTCCGCCACCACGGTGTATGCAGGGGACGATTCAATAACACTCCTGAGTCCCTCGCGCACAATTTTATGATCATCCGCCAGTATTATTTCAGCTTTCATATATCCTGTAAAATTATTAATCCAATGGTAAATAAAACTCCACGACTGTTCCTTTACCCTGTTCAGAGTTAATACTCAGATTACCGTTCAGATTCTTTATTCTCTCTTTTACCGCAAAAAGACCGAATCCTTTTTTCATTACCTGTTTACCCGCAAAACCCACATCAAATCCGCATCCGTTATCGCTTATCCTTGTAAACAGCCTGCCTTCTGTTTTACTCATCTCTATAAGCGCCAGGGATGCATCTGCATGCTTCACGGTGTTGAATAAAATTTCACGCACTGTTCTGAATATCAATATCAGTATATCGTCAGACAAGCTGATATCCCCGATTTCAAGCTTTGTTTCAATCTTTAAATTATATTCTTCACCTGTCTTTCCGGCCAGCCATATAATTGCTTCTTTTAAACCGAGCTCATATAATACAGGCGGACTCAGATTATAGGTTATATCCCTTGAGCTCTCAAGAGCATCTGAAATATGCCCGACAATCTTTTTTATTGTATCAGCATGGTTGCCGGCCATGCTTTCTTTTGTTAATAAGGCTGACAGTTTCATTTTGGCTACCACAAGTGACTGGCTCAGGTTATCATGAATGCTTGATGCTATCTCCCGTCTTTGCCTTTCTTCGGCTATTGTGAACTCTGTGGTAAGATCCTGCAGGGATTTCTGATATGATTTAATCTCCTCTTCCTTTTCAATAATTTGTGTAATATCCCGTGCAATGGTAAATATCTTCTTTTCACTCTTCAGGGGGAAAGAACTCCATGACAGATACCTGTAATCACCTTTCTTTGTAATACACCTGTTAACGAAAGACAGGGTTTCGCGGCCACTGATCAGTTGATTAACCTGCTCCATTGTTGATGCGATATCATCAGGATGGACAAACTCAATAAAGGGTTTGCTGCATAACTCCTTTTCTGTCCAGCCAAGGATTTTCTCACTGGCAGGGTTAAGGGTCTTAAAATATCCATCAAAGCCGGCTATGCAGATTATATCCCTTGAATAATTAAAAAGCATATTCTTATCTTCAATAGTTTTGTGCAGGTCGGTGACATCCAAAACTGTAGAGATCATAAGGTTCTGGTCAAAAACCGGTATGTTTGTAGCATTAACTATCTTTTTCTCCCCCGACTGCCCGGTGGCAATTATATTATTCCAGTGCATCTGATCCGGATCACCGCCTGCTATATCATCCCTGACCATCTTCTGTATTTTCTCCCTGTATTCTTTATCAGGATACACTTTTTCAAAGAATCCGCTTATGTTAGTCAGTTCTTCAGCCGGCCATCCGTAGATATCTGTAAATGCCCTGTTCATATAAATGGCCGTACCCTCATTAATCAGGCTAATAGCCACTCCTATGGGAAGATTATCCAGTATAACCTCAATAAATTCATTTCTTTCTGTAAGCTCACGGTTAAGTAATTTATATTTTTCAGTCATTGATTCCATTTCCCTGCGCCTGTTCACAGCCTCGGCAATAAGAGAGTTTTTACGCCTCAACTCATTCATTATCAGGTAAAATATCAAAGCAGAACTAATAAAAACAAAGCCAATACCTTTATAGGTCTGTATCCTGCTTATTTCCTCAGCACCGGCATTCTCCTGAAGAAAAACCAGTATTAATTTGTCAGAAAACAGTATATATAAGATGCTAACTATAAGATATATAGTTGTTATCCTTGCGGCACCGGAATATGTCAGGCCAGGTTTTGTCTCCATCATTCAGGTATTTCAATATAAGAACGGTATTAATGTACAGATGTTCATTTAACGCTCATCGGTGCTGTTTACGAATAACCTTTCAGGTTTCCAGATCAATGATTCAACTGCCTCCCGGGTGGGATGTTTCAGCTGTTTTTCAATATCTGCGATCGCCCTTTTTTTCAGCATTTTTTTTATTTTCTGCCTGTACTCATTTTTCTGGTGGGATAAAATGGGCATATACTCTCCTTCCCTCAGTATCTTTTGTCCGCTCCAGGGGGCATGCAGCACTTTTTTATTTCCAAGATCTATTGCACAAACCAGTCCATCCGGGACACAGGGCTCGCGGAAGTCATCTTCGAGGCCTACAAGAAGCACCTTATCTGAAATATATAATGGTTTAATATTCACCTGTTCTTCAGACTGTTTAGTTAATTAGAATAGTCCCGGCACTTTCAAAATTAATAAAAAATCATAATATATACTGTAATAACTTGTTTGAAACAAGATCACTGGCTGAGCAGGTATACCATTTAACCCTTTCTTATCCTGAAATTTAGTTCCTCCGTGCATTTATTGCAGAAGTCCATGCTTTTCTGGTCAAGATCTTCAACATAGGTACTGGATCTCATTATGCAGCCTGGATTAAGACAATGTATCAGTCCAAATGAATGTCCCAGTTCATGTATAATGACTTTACGGAACCGTTCAGTCAGCAACCTGTCATCCTGTTGCAGTCCGTAAAGCTCATTTCTCAGCCTGTACAGTGAAACTATACCTGTACTGCCATTAAGAACCGACTGACCGAAAATATACGTAAGTATTGGTATAAACAGGTCTACACGGAGCAGTCCTATCGTTTTGTAAGCTCCATGCGGAGCCAGTTCCGAAACTTTTTTAAGTATAAGGTTTGCATCATACTGCCTGCGGCCGGGATTATAGAAGCTGCTCAGATCGAGGTTGCAGTGCCTTACATCCAGGGGTAAAGCAAAAACACTCAACAGGTCGGAGGATATTTTATCAATAACACTTTTTTCAAAATGTCCGCATGAAATCAATATTATAGTTTTCTTATCCAATCAGTTCCGATTAAATTTCCTTTCTTTGATTCTTGATCTCTAACAATAGTGGCGGAGTAATTATTTGGTCCTCTTTTTAAGATCGTACTTCTTAATTTTATTATAAAGTGTTGCACGGTCAACATCCAGCGCCTTGGCTGCCCTGGATATATTCCAGTTATATTTATTAAGTATTGAGGATATATGCTTTTTCTCAAGATCATCAAGGCTTTCTATAGAGCTGCTCATTACCTCTCTTCCCATTGGCAGGTCCTTCAGGCGTATCTCTTTCCCGTTTCCTATAACTATTGCCCTTTCAATCATATTCTCCAGTTCTCTCACATTTCCCGGGAACTCAAATTCCTGCAGGTGTTTGAGTGCTGCCGGCTCCACTGAGATAAGATCCCTGCTCATTGATTTACAATATTTCCTTATAAAGTGATTAACCAGCAGGGGTATGTCTTCCGTTCTTTCCCTGAGTGGCGGGATTCTTATATTAACCACATTAAGCCGGTAATACAGGTCTTCCCTGAAAGTACCGTTTTTCACCATGCTCTTAAGGTCGCGGTTGGTAGCACAGATAACCCTGAAATCAGAGCTTATTTCCTTATTACCCCCCACCCTTACAAATGAGCGTGTTTCAAGCACACGCAACAATTCTATCTGCATCTTTGGGGAGATAGTGCCAATCTCATCAAGAAAGATAGTTCCACCGTCTGCCATTTCAAAACGGCCCTTCCTGTTAAAGCTGGCGCCTGTAAAGGCTCCTTTCTCATGTCCGAACAGCTCACTTTCCAGCAGGCTTTCACTGAGGGCACCACAATGTACACTTATCAGGGGGAAATATTTACGGGGCGAATTAGCATGTATAGCCCTGGCTATAAGTTCCTTGCCGGTACCACTCTCGCCGGTGATAATTACCGAGGAATTCGACTGTGCAACGCTTTCCACCTCTCTCAGCACCTGCTTCATAGCCTCGCTTTCTCCTATCAGGTCATCAATATCTTCAAGGGATGTAATTTTGTTCTTCAGTCCTTCATTCTCAGCCCTCAGAGTTACATGTGAAGCGGCATTTCTTATTAAATGTGACAGATCGTCCGGATCAAAAGGTTTTGTAACATAATCGTATGCTCCGTTTTTTAATGCCTGTACAGCTGTATCAACAGATGCAAAGGCGGTCATGATAATGAATATGGGTTCCTTGTTAAGGGTCTTGATACGCCTGTGCATTTCCATTCCGTCCATCCCGGGCATTTTAATATCAGCAAGGATAATATCAAAGTCTCTTGCTTCAAGCATCCTGAGAGCCTCTTTTGCATTTTCTGCACATTCTACTGCGTAACCGTCATCGATAAACCAGTTATATAATGAGTCTCTTACCGACTCCTCATCGTCTACTACCAGTATTGATACTTTCTTTTCAGCCATGTCGCTTTGCTTTAATCCCTGTTAAGAGGGAATATTAATGATATTGTTGTTCCTTTTCCTAATTCCGAATCCACTTCCACTTTACCCTTATGATTTTGTATAATACCATGCACTATTGATAGTCCGAGTCCCAGTCCGTTCTCATCCCGTTTTGTGGTATAAAAAGGTTCAAAAATATGAGGGATATCCTGGGGACTTATTCCTGTTCCGTTATCCCTGATATCCATTCTTATACTCTCTTCATCAGGGTTGCTGGTCCTTACTATTATCTCCCCGTTCTCCTTTATTGCATCGGCGGCGTTTACCATTATGGCAAAACATGCCTGTTTAATCTGGTTAGGACTGCATAAGACCTCATCCATTTCAGCCCTGAACTCCTTAACCATACTAATATTAGCTATCATTGCAGAATGAGTTATAAGCTTACATGTTTCATCCAGTATATCATGCAACTTTTTAACTTCAAAATCTTCATTATCCTTTCTTGAAAAATCAAGCAAGCCTTTTACAATCTCGCCACAGCGTTTTGTCTCTGTCTCTATAAATTTCAGGTGTTTGAGCATTGACTCCTTCTTTGGATGGTAACAGTCATCCTTATTTAAAAGCTTATGCACAAGCTTGGTATAGACCAGTATGCCGGACAGGGGGTT
>JBKHBA010000115.1:0-7639 GCA_046542595.1 Bacteroidales bacterium
TTTCATTGGCCACATGGAACTTACCATTAAAAAACAATCATACTCTTAATGTGAAATAATGATGATTTTTTAATGGACGTTTCATGACGGATGATGCTTAAGGTTTACTTTCGGGGTTGTCAGTATCTGCAACCCATTCGCTCTCCAGTCTTTCACGGTCTTTGGCTATCACCCTGCGTGATATGATTATTCCTATCTCATACAGGAATATCAGGGGTAAACAGACCAGTATCTGGCTGAAGATATCGGGAGGTGTAATGATAGCAGACAGAACCAGTATTATAAGAAGTGAGTGCTTCCTGTATTTCTTCAGGAAATGAGGATCTACCAGTCCTATCTTAGTAAGAAAGAAGGAAAGGATGGGCAGTTGAAAAATGATGCCGCTGGCAAGTGTTATGGATGCAACAGTCCCGATATACGAACGCAGGTTGATCTGGTTGTTTACCTCGGTGCTGACATTATATGATCCCAGGAAATGAACGGACAGGGGTATAATCACGTAATACCCGAATAGAACCCCGCTGACAAAGAGCAGTGAGGAAAAGAAAACAGCGCCCCTGGTATGTCTTTTTTCGCTTGAATAGAGAGCGGGCTGGAAGAATCTCCAGAATTCCCAGAATATATAAGGGAAGGCCAGTATTATACCTGCAATAAGTGATACTGTTATATGGGTAGTGAACTGTCCGGCCATCCTGATATTTATTATTTCAAAGGGATGCGTATTGATACAAAGGGCATTGATATTTACCAGCTGACCCAGCTCGCAGAGCAGCCTGTTAGTGAAAAACTGAGGGTTTTTGGGTGCCAGTATAATAACATCAAATATTATATCATTAAATATAAAAGCAACGATGGCTATAATAAATACTGAGGCCACAGACCTCACAATATGCCACCTCAGCTCTTCAAGGTGTTCGAGAAAAGACATCTCATCTTCGCCTTTGGCCCTCTTATTTTTTTTCTTCATCTGTTAAGCCTGATAGCAGGAAAAATTTAAGGCTGTAAAGATGATAAAACAAATTAATCAAAACAAGTGCAGGGAATTTATTGTTATATATTATAATTGCCTGTTTATTATCACCTTTGTTTTGTTAATTTTTGATCTTTTAACAAAAAACAGCTCAGAAATTGACATGATTATTGTAAATTGTATACTGATGTTCCCTGAAGGTGATAATAATCATCATTGTTTTTAGCATCTTAATTTTATTGATGATAAAAAAGTGATAACTTTATATTACTTCGTGGGGACAATTTATTATTTGATTAGATTGAAAGGTAGAAAACAGGGATGGAAGACAGCAGGATTTTATTTGATAACCTGAAAAAGTATTTCGGGTTTGATACGTTTAAGGGTAACCAGGAGGATATTATCAGAAATGTACTGGCCGGGAGGGATAGCTTTGTCCTGATGCCGACGGGTGGAGGCAAGTCCCTTTGTTACCAGTTGCCGGCAGTGATAAAAAGCGGCACCGCAATAATCATATCTCCCCTGATAGCATTGATGAAAAACCAGGTTGATGCTATGAGGAATTTTTCCACCAGCGATAATATGGCTCACTTTTTAAATTCTTCACTCACAAAGTCAGCTATAAATAAGGTTAAATCAGATGTGCTGAGCGGACAGACCAAGCTGTTGTATGTGGCGCCGGAGTCACTGACCAAGGAAGATAATATTGAATTTCTCAGGAAGGTGGAAATATCTTTCTATGCCATTGACGAGGCTCACTGTATATCCGAGTGGGGTCATGACTTCAGGCCGGAATACAGGAAGATAAGACCTATAGTTGACACCATTGGCCGTTCGCCAATCATTGCCCTTACAGCCACGGCCACACCCAAGGTGCAGCATGATATACAGAAGAACCTGGGCATACTGGACGCCAATGTGTTCAAGTCTTCCTTTAACAGGCCCAACCTTTATTATGAGGTCAGGCCCAAGGTTAACACAACCAAGGAGATACTCAAGTTCATTAAGAATAACCAGGGTAAGTCGGGTATAATATACTGCCTGAGCAGGAAGAAGGTTGAACAGATAGCAGAGGCACTGCAGGTGAATGGCATAAAGGCCCTCCCTTATCATGCCGGTATGGACTCTGCCACCAGGACCGCCAACCAGGATAAATTTCTTATGGAAGAGACAGACGTTATTGTGGCTACCATAGCTTTTGGTATGGGTATAGATAAACCAGATGTACGTTTTGTTATTCATTATGATATACCCAAGAGCCTGGAAGGCTACTACCAGGAGACAGGGCGTGCCGGAAGGGATGGCAGCGAGGGGCGTTGTATAGTATATTATTCTTATGATGACCTCCAGAAGCTGGAGAAATTTATGCAGGGCAAGCCCATCAATGAGCAGGAGATAGGGAAGCAGCTATTGCTGGAGACCGCATCATACGCCGAATCATCACTGTGCAGGCGTAAATTGCTGCTTCATTATTTCGGTGAGGAATATAAACCGGATAATTGCGAGTCATGTGATAACTGCCTGCATCCCAAAAAGGAATTCGAGGGTAAGCATTATGTTGTGAAAGCCTTGAAAGCGATAAAGCAGGTCAAACAGAAGTTTAAGGCCGACCATATATCGAAAATACTGGCTGGTGAAACTGATTCAGCTATTAAGTCATATAAACATCATAAGCTGGATATATTCGGTGACGGCGATGATAAAGATGTTAAATTCTGGAATATGGTCATCCGCCGCTCGCTGATAGCCAAGCTGCTGGTTAAGGAGATAGAGAATTACGGCATACTGAAACTTACAGATAAGGGAAAGACATTTATTGATAAGCCGGAATCATTTATGCTCAGCGAGGATCATGATTACGGCGAGGTGAGTGAAGACGATGCCGGGTACAGGGGTGGTGCCGGCGCCGTGGATGATGAGTTATTCAGCATACTCAAGGACCTCAGGAAGGATATCTCAAGGCAAAAGAATGTGCCTCCCTTTGTCATCTTCCAGGATCCCTCGCTGGAGGATATGGCTATTCAGTACCCCGTGACCACCGAAGAGCTGCAGAATGTGTCGGGTGTGGGAGTGGGTAAGGCAGAAAGGTATGGAAAGGAGTTTGTTGAGGTCATAGAACGTTATGTTGAAGAGAAAGAGATAACGAGGCCCCAGGACCTTATCGTTAAGTCCGTTGTTAACAAGTCAGGCTTTAAGGTATATATCATTAAAAGCATTGATGCCAAACGGCCGCTTGAAGATATAGCCGATGCCAAAGGCATTGATATGGATCAGCTGATAGGCGAGATAGAGTCTATCGTTAACTCCGGCACACGTCTTAACCTTTCGTATTATATTGACCAGGTGATAGATGAGGATCGCCAGGAGGATATAATATCCTACTTCAGGGAAGAGGCCGAGACAGACTCACTAAAGGAAGCCATAGATGAGCTGGGCGATGAATATGAGGAAGAAGAGATCAGGCTTATGCGTATCAAGTTTATGTCTGAATTCGGTAACTGATAACGGAAAACTGTTTTTTTGCTTTTTCTGAGTTTAAGAATGATTATTCTTCCGCTGCGGGGGATTTTTTTTTATTTATATGCCACATTAATTAATTTCGTAAGTCTTTATAATAAATTCTTAAATAAAAATGATCCTCGAAACAAAACAGCTCAGTAAAAGTTACGGACCAATAAAGGCTGCCGAAGATATTTCATTGTCTGTTGAAAAAGGAACAGCCTTTGGACTGCTGGGTCCCAACGGCAGCGGCAAAACAACCACCCTGGGTATTGTATTATCTGTACTCAAAGCCGATAGTGGCAGCTATAAGTGGTTTGACAGGGAACCCGAACCGGCCCTGCTAAAGCGAATAGGCTCAATCATGGAGGTTCCCAATTTTTTCTCCTACCTCTCATTGCAACGTAACCTTGAGGTGGTGGCACGTATACGCGGCACTGATATATCCGATATACCGAGGGTGCTTGATTTAACAGGATTGTTAAAGAGATCCTCTTCAAGGTTTGACACCCTATCACTCGGGATGAAGCAGCGCCTGGCGCTGGCCGCCGCACTGCTGGGCAACCCGGAGGTGCTTGTACTGGATGAGCCGGCAAATGGTCTTGATCCCGAAGGTATAGCTGAGGTGAGGAATTTAATAAAGGAGCAGAAAGATGCCGGCAAGACAATAATCATGGCCAGTCATATACTCGATGAGGTGGAGAAGGTATGTGATCATGTGGCCATACTTAAGAAAGGCAGGACCCTGGCATCGGGTAAGGTTAATGAGTTGCTTGTAACAGATGAGATTACGGTTATTGCCTCGGATAATAATGATATGCTAAAAAAGGGGCTTGAAGAAAAGGGCCTGGTAAGGTCTGCCGAAGCGAAAGGGGAGGTTCTTGAGTTAATACCGGCCAGCGGGGTGAGCCCGGCTCACATAAACCGTTTTGCGGCAGATAAGGGTATTAATATTAACGAGTTATACCAGAGGAAGAGCAGCCTTGAGGAGCAGTTCCTGGAGCTGGTAAAATAGATAAACCAGGGAGGATGCATGAATGGAGCCATGCAATCTGGTGGATGATATAAGAAATCAGTAGTTCCTGAATGTGAAGAAAAATTTTAGCTTCTTCATTTTAGCAAACTAAAAATTTTAAACAGATGAAAAGATTAATAGGGCTGGAGTGGGCCAAGGTATCTTCTTACGGACTTTTCAGGGTTATATTGATCCTGACAATAAGCCTTTTTTTACTTACTGTCTTTGCTTTCTCCCGCTTTGACATCTCGGTGCCCGGCTTTACCTGGAGGAACCTGTTCAGGTTCCCGGATGTATGGTCCTCCTTTGCATGGGTGGCCAGCTGGTTTAACCTCCTGCTGGGGATACTGGTGATAACCATAGCAGGCAATGAGTTCAGCGGGCGCACATTGCGCCAGCAGGTGATAACAGGGCTGAGCCGTGAAGAGTGGCTGGCAGGTAAGGGTATATTGATACTGGGACTTGCTCTTTTTGGCGTGGTGATGGTGCTGCTGGCAAGTTCTGTCTTCGGGTTCATACTCACCGGCGGTCTAACTGCAGGAATGGTTTTTGAAAATGCCGGCATATTGCTGGTGTACATGTTACAGGCCATAGGTTATATGGTGCTGGGTATGCTTTTTGTATCGGTACTCAGGTCCAACGCCCTGGCAATAATACTGTACCTGCTGTATTTTATAATTGTTGAGCCTGTGCTGCGGGGACTTTGTCCCGCGGAGATAAGACCGTGGTTCCCGGTTAAGATAATAAGCCATCTCACCCCGCTGCCTGAGTTTCTTAAGGTGACATCGGGTGATGCCATGTCTGATAATGCCATGAGTTTTGAGGAAATGGGTTTAATGGCCAGACAGCTTGAGGGTCCGGTTACCATTATCATGGCTCTTGTTTATATCTCACTCTTTGGTTTCCTCACCTATCTTGTAGTAAAGAAAAGAGACCTTTAGTTATTCCTCCCAGTCCGGCTGCCAGTATATAAAAAGGATAAAGCAGCTGGGCGGGTATAAAAAGGTACAGCAGCCGACTTTTACCTCTCACTGAGGCCATGGCCGAGAGGATAAGGATGTCGGGAATGGTTTTTATCATATACATAAGACCGGCCGTCAGCCATAATCCCGGGATAATTATCGCATATATTACGCTGAGACTGATAAGCATGCCTGTAAGAAATACAAGTGCTGCCATGGCTGCGAGTGCAGGATCGGTATAGGATATGCTCTTTGATGACCATCTTATCCTCTGCCTCAAAAACTTACCTGCTGTGCCTGGTCCCAGTGTATAAACCATGCTGCCGGGCCGGTCAATCCAGGTTATCTTCCTGCCCTGGCTTTTAAAGCTCTCCATAAGGAAAATATCATCACCCGTGCTAATATGGGCTTTCACCATATTGTTATATGCTTCGGCACCAGGGTTCCTGAAGCATAGGTTGGCGCCGTTGCATAATACCGGCTTTCCCCTTCTTGCAAATACTTCAGTGACGGCCTGCAGGCTCAGGAACTCGAGCTGTACAAAGCTGTTAAGCAGGCTGCCGGTGTTTATTATGTCAACGGGACCGATTATCATATCCGGCTTTTCTGCCAGTATAGAGGAATATATATTTTTCAGCCAGTCAGCATGAACGCGGCAATCGCCGTCGGTACTGACTATATAATTGCCCCGCGACTGTCCCAGGCCCAGGCCCAGGGCTTTTTTCTTACCCAGTCCCTCTGTCCGGATAAGCTTATAGGCAGGATCTGCCGGTGTGGGTGATAATAATATACCGCGACTATCATCATCAGATCCGTCATCAATGATTATTATCTCAAACAGTGCGGGGTTAAGGCTCTGTGCTGCCAGTCCGGACAGCAGCTCCCTGATATTGCCCGCTTCATTCCTTACCGGTATCAGGACGGATAAGAACAGGTTTTTATTCAGGGTTATATCTCCACTGGCCGGCACCCTTCCCCTGTCACGCTGCATCCTTATCCACACGGTCATAAAGAAAACCAGGTAGGGCAATAAGGTTAATATCAGCCAGTGCATAAGTGCTTATTTAAGCCATTCGTACATCCTGTAATGATCACTTTTCATGCCCATAGCCTCGTATGTCTTCTGTGCCTTAATATTTTCCTGCTCAACATAGAGTCGCAGTCCGGATACATTATTCTGCAGGGCCGTTTCCTTCACGTGCAGGTACATCTCTTTGAAGATGCCTTTACGCCTGTGTTCAGGTAAGATGTATACCGACTGCAGCCACCAGACGAAACTGTTTCTCCAGTCGCTCCACTCATAGGTAATAAGAAGGGAGCCTATTACCTCACCTTTGTATTCGGCAACATAATAACTGCCTTTGTGAGGATCGGCAAAAACGGCATGCACCCCGTGGTTTACTGTATCAGTATCCAGGCTCATGTCTTCCGTTTCCATGGCCATACTTTTCTGAAAAGCGATAATCTTTTCTGCATCGATAATCCTTGCTTCCCTGATAAACAGATCTTTCATTTATTTAAATTTTATGTTTCCCTGTATTCATCCCAGCTGTATATCCCTATCTCTGCAGGCTTTATCCTGCAGAAAGCAAGTATAAAGGCACTTGCCAGCCTGGCATTGGTCAGCAGTGGTATATTATAATCCACCGCGTTCCTCCTTATTGAATAATCATTATTAAGCTCATCCTGCGAGAGGTTTTTGGGGATGTTAACCACCAGGTCCACCGTCCCGGTCTTTATCAGCTCCAGTGTGTTGGGTGATTTATCCTCATCGGGCCAGTATGCCACTTCGGCTTCCAGCCCGGCATTTTCCAGGAAGGTCTGTGTGCCCCTGGTGGCGTACAGCTTATATCCTTTTTCCCTCAGTGC
The DNA here is from genome assembly GCA_046542595.1 of Bacteroidales bacterium. Classification (GTDB taxonomy): domain Bacteria; phylum Bacteroidota; class Bacteroidia; order Bacteroidales; family VadinHA17; genus UBA9300. The sequence goes on from JBKHBA010000115.1 coordinate 7,316, forward strand.
CCTGGCACTGTTTATCATCTCCACCTTTGAGCGGGCAGGGCCGGTGGACAGCAGAATGGCTTTTTGCGGCACTGTATATCCCACTGACAGCATGGCTTTCAGTATAGCCTCGTAGAACCCGTCACCTATACATCCCACCTCTCCTGTTGAGGACATATCCACTCCCAGCACCGGGTCGGCTTTGGCCAGCCTGGAGAAGGAGAACTGCGGTGCTTTGACACCCACATAGTCGAGGTCAAAAAGCGATTTATGGGGCCTGCTTACAGGTATATCAAGCATGACCCTGGTAGCCAGCTCAATAAGGTTTGTTTTGAGCACCTTTGA
>JBKHBA010000116.1:0-7637 GCA_046542595.1 Bacteroidales bacterium
ATATATCGACCTCATGGATGAAAGGCTCAAGGGTACACAGATCATCACCGGCCTTAAAGAAGACCTGGAGAAAAGGAAAAGGCTGGTGCCGGGGGAAAGAGCCCCTGACTTTACACAGGATGACCCTGAGGGCACAGCGGTAAGTCTTTATGATATGCTCGGCTCCGGGCTGCTGCTGCTTGATTTCTGGGCATCATGGTGCGGACCATGCCGGGAGGCTTATACCGGGCTTGGGACTGTATATGATAAATACCATGACAGGGGCTTTGATATCCTGTCGGTGTCTCTTGACCGCGACAGGGACGACTGGCTTGGCGCTATAGAAGATGACAGGCTTGAATGGACCCATGTCTCGGACCTCCGGTACTGGAATAACGAGGTGGCACGGCTGTATGCTGTAGATGCCATACCGGCTAATTTCCTGCTTGATGCTGAAGGCATGATAGTGGCAGTTAACCAGGGGGCCGGGGAGCTGGAGAGAACGCTGGCAGGTATACTGGGCAAGTAGCACCCGTTGCCATAAACCATTAAAGGCAGGTGCATTCAAATACCATTGACGGTTAAAAATAAGATTTTATCTTTGTGTAATCAGTACAGGGGAGGCTGTGCCTGCCCTGTATGTCTTTTATAAACTAAAGCTATAAAATAATGAAGAAAATGAGAACCTTTCTTTTTGTTATAATCATATTATCATTTGCAGGCGGACTGCATGCCCAGAAGAGGGCACTGACACATGATGATATAGAGTCGTGGAAAAGGATAAGTGAAAAAGTTGTTTCACCCGATGGTGAATGGATAGCCTATAAGACGGAACCCTGGCAGGGCGATCCTGAGATATACCTTTATAATAAGGACGGCAGCAGGGTTTTTGAATCAAAACCTGCGGAAAAAATAAAGATAACGGACGATTCCGGCTTTATGATCTTTACTATTATACCAGCATGGGAACATGTAAGGGAGCTGAAGCTGAAAAAGACCAAAAAGGAAGATATGCCGGGCGATGTGCTGGGTGTATATGCAATGGGGGACGGGGTGCTTGACTCGATACAGGATATAAGGAATTATAAGATACCCGCCGAATGGGGCGGATGGCTGGCTTACCAGGTGGAGAAATCCGGTGAGGAAGACGGTGAAAAGGAAGCTGAAGCCGGTGAAACTGAAGAAAAGAAAGCCGGGAAGAAGAACAGTAAAAAGGAATCCGGCAAGAACGGCTTTATGCTGCATCTTGAAGATCTTGCCAGGGACAGGACTGTATCCTGGCCCTTTGTTACCGAATATCATTTTGCAGAGAAGGGCAGCAGGCTGTTTTTTGTGTCAACAGGCGATGAGGCAGACTTTGAGCCGGGCTTATACATGTATGATACAGAGAAGGAAGAGCTGAGTGCTGTTCTGACAGGTGATAATAGCTATAAGCAGCTGTCAATAACAGAAGAAGGAGATATGATTGCCTTTCTGCTTGGTGAAGGAGACGGAGAAAAGGCCGGAGATAAGGCTTTCTCACTTTACCTGTGGTCAGGCGGTGCAGAGGCTAAGCAGTTGGTCAGCAATGATAACACTGCCATCCCTGGAGGCTGGAGTATCAGTGAGAACGGGCGGATAAGTTTTTCTGACAATGGAGAACGGGTGTTTTTCGGCACCGCTCCCATACGTCCTGAAAGAGACACTGCAATTCTTGATGAAGAATATCCCGATGTGCAGGTATGGCACGGCAGTGAAGGTGAAATGCATACAGTGCAGGTGCTGAATAAAGAGCGTGAACTGAAAAGATCATACCTGGCCATGTATGATTTGGAAGATGACAGGCTGCTGCAGATTGAAACCGGAGACATACCACAGTCAAGGCTGATAGACGGGGGAGATGCGGATAAGGTGCTGCTGCTTTCGGATAAGCCTTATGAGCTGCAGTCGATGTGGGAAGGCAGTCCCGGTCATTATGATGTTTACCTGCTCGACCTTGTAAGCGGCAGCAGGCAGATGGTAAAGAAAGATATACGCGCCCGCGTGGAGGTATCGCCGGCAGGTAAATACCTGGCATGGTTTAACTATCCCGATTACTCATACTATACCTATGATATTGAAAGGGGTAAGGAATACCGCATTACAGAACCCTCCACTCTGAGGGCTGAGAATGAGCTCAATGATGTACCTAATTATGCATCACCCTACGGATCGCCGGGCTGGCTTGAAGATGATGCGGCAGTGCTTATATATGACCGCTATGATATATGGAAAGTGGATCCGGAGGATAATAATGATCCTGTTAACCTTACTGTTAACGGCCGCAGCGATAAGATAACTTACCGCCTTATCCGTTTCGACCACGATAAGGACTTTATTGATGAGAAAGAGACACAATACCTGTCAGGATCAAATGAGCTGACCCGTGCATCGGGATATTACGAGTGGCGAATGAAAAGGGCATCGGAGCCTGGGCTGCTGATTGGCGGCAAATATAATCTTTCGCATCCCGTGAAAGCTGATGATGCCGCAACTGTTGTTTATACAAAAGAGACCTTCAATGAATTCCCCGACCTGCTGGTGTCCGATCTGAAATTCCGTAAAAGCACACGCATAAGCGATGCCAACCCGCAGCAGGATGAATTCCTCTGGGGTACAGCCGAGCTGTACAGCTGGACATCCCTCGATGGTATGGAGCTGGAGGGACTGCTCTACAAGCCTGAAAATTTCGACCCCTCAAAAAAGTACCCCATGATAGTTAACTTTTACGAGAAGTCGTCATCCGGACTCTATAACTACCGCACTCCCGAGCTGCACCGTTCAACCATCGACTATCATTACTATACCAGCAACGGCTATGTGGTATTCAATCCTGATATTTATTATGAAGACGGCTATCCGGGCGAGAGTGCCTATAATTGTGTTATGCCCGGTGTTACGGCACTGGTGGACGAGGGATTTATCGATCCTGACGGCATAGGAGCCCAGGGCCACAGCTGGGGCGGATACCAGGTGGCCTACCTGGCAACACGAACAGATATGTTCGCAGCTATCGAATCGGGAGCTCCCGTTGTCAATATGTTCAGTGCATACGGTGGTATAAGGTGGTGGTCGGGACTTAACAGGTCGTTCCAGTATGAGCATACACAGAGCAGGATAGGGGCTACCTTGTGGGAGTCGCCTCTCAGGTATATTGAGAATTCACCCCTGTTCACAATGGATAAGGTGACCACACCCATACTTATCATGCATAACGATGAAGACGGCCATGTACCATGGTACCAGGGAATAGAATATTTCGTTGCACTGCGCAGGCTGCAGAAACCGGTATGGATGCTTAACTATACCGGAGAGCCTCACTGGCCGCAGAAGCTAAAGAACAAAAGGGATTTCCAGATACGCATGGCCCAGTTTTTTGACCATTACCTGAAAGGCAAGCCTATGCCCCTGTGGATGGAAAAGGGTGTACCGGCTGTTAAGGCGGACTATGAACTGGGGTATGAGCTTATGAAATAAGATTTTTCCTGCTGCCGGCCCTGTCCTCCTCGAGGACAAACCCCGTGCCCCTTACTGTCCTGAGCTTTAAGACGGGGTCTGGCGACAGGTATTTTCTGAGCCTGCTGACAAATACATCCATGCTGCGTCCGAGGAAATAATCGTCTTCGCCCCATATCTCGGTTAGTATATCCTCGCGCCGCATGATTTTACCCCTGTTGGAGATCATATAGCGTAATAGCTGTGTCTCCCTCAGTGTAAGCTTTGTCTTTTTCCCGGCACAGCACAGCTCAAGATTATTAAAGTTGAGGGTTGTGGAAGCTATCTTATACTCATCATTCACCCCTGAATAGACTCTTCTGAGGATATTATTAAGGCGAAGGATCAGCACCTCCGGATCGAAGGGTTTTGTAATATAGTCATCAGCACCTATCCTGAGGCCTTTGACAATATCTTCTTTCAGTGTTTTGGCTGTAAGGAAAACAAAGGGCATCCCGGGGTCTTTCTGCCTTATCTTTTCCGCCAGTGAGAAGCCGTCCATCTCGGGCATCATGACATCAAGAACGCATATGTCAGGTTTTTCCCCGGTAAATTCCTTCCAGGCCTCTTTGCCGTTGCGGGTAAGGGATACCTTATGGCCGCTGATAGAGACATACTGGCTCAGTATATTGCCAAAGTCAATATCATCTTCTGCTATTAATACTTTCATGGTTCCGGTTGTATTGATTTATGGTATATTTACTATAAAGACGCTTCCTTTTCCCTTTTTGCTGCTTACACTGACTGACCCCCCATGGGCTTCGGCAATCTTTTTAACGTAGTAAAGTCCCAGACCAAGGCCTTTTGCGCTGTGTATATTGCCTGTGCCAACCCGGTAAAATTTATCGAAAATATTTTTTTGTTGTGAGCGGCTGATACCTATACCCCTGTCTGAAACCTTAACGGTGATACCCCCACTTTTGTCGCTGTAAGCTTCCAGGTGGACCACGGCCGTGTTCTTTGAATATTTCACCGCATTATTCAGCAGGTTATTTATCATAGTGGTAAAATACAGTGTATCGACCTCAGCCATTGTGCCTTTCAGCCTGCAGTCCACGGTAAAAACACAATCCTCACCGCAGCCGCTGCTGAAATTATCAGCTATCTCCCCTATCAGCTCTCCCATATCGGTTTCTTTTTTGTCTATCTGGAACTGTGTTCTTTCCCACATGCTTATCTCAAGAATATTGTTTATGAGCTTATTGAGGTGCACAGACTGTTTACCTATCATATTTGCAGTATCAGTGATTTTCTTTTTATCGTTGATAACAGCTTCGTGCTTAAGGGTTTTTCCTGCCACCGTAATGGTTGAAAGGGGCGTTTTAAGCTCATGGGTCATATTGTTGATAAAGTCGGTCTTAAGTCCTGACAGGCGCTTTTCCTCGAGGTAATTCCTCATTGTTGCAAGGTATATCAGGCTAATTATAATAAAGCTTATTATACTTAGCATAAGTGTAAAACTTATTTCGCGTAAGATTATTTTCTCCTTATTGCCAATATCGATATAGTAATCAAATGAGATCCTGTAGTTATTACCCTCACTTTTGAATGTGTGCACCTGTATGCTTCGTTGACCCTGCTTCTTTCCGGGCTCCCCGTCCGGTACTTTATAAACATTTATCCTTTCACTGATATCGATAAGGTCAATATGATTGATGTATATCATGGGGCTGATCTTGTTTTCCAGTCCCAGCTTACTGAAATACTTGCTGAGATAAGCCGTCAGCAACTGGTCTTCAGACAATATCTCCCTGAAATTAGCCCTTATCTCTTCAGCTATGAGCGCTGTATCAGCATTGTTTGCGGCGGCTTTTAATTTAGCTGTATAAAGCGGGGCAATATCATCGATAATATAATAGGCCTTACTGAATCCGCTGTATGGGTCGGTGCCTGCCAGCTCCTGTATTGCTTCCTTTGCCACAGATCGATACCTCAGGTCAAACACCTCATCCTTTTGCAGCCATACCTGGCGTACTATGAAAAACTGTGCCAGTGTGAATAGTGCCAGGGCGGCAAATACAGGGAGCAGGGTTTTAAAATTACGCATGATCGATACTGTTCATTCAGATCAAATTTAACCAATTATATGACCGTTCAGCCGTCTTTAACCCTGCTTTAACCCGCTGTTAACATAAGCAGGCAGCTTTTGTGTTTACATTTGAAGTGTGATTATAAACGAAATACAGGATATCATGCAAAGAAAGATTATTGTACTAATGCTTGTCACCATCCTTTTGTCTCTGAGTGGTTTTACAGCCTTTGGCCAGACTAAGGAGGAAGAAGAAAAGAAAAAGCAGGAAAAGCTTATCCTGGAAAGGCAGGCTGAAGCAAAGGAAAGAGCTGATCAGAAACGGGAGAGGATAATAGTGGAGACCGAAGAAATAAAAAAGGCCGTAAGGGAAGCCCGTGAGGCCTTCAGGGATATCGATATCCCTGATTTGCCCGAAGCACCAATGTTCTTCTCTGCCGGATCAGGCCGCGATGGCTTTTATTTCGTAAACGGCTCGCATAATACCAGCAGCCTGCAGTTCTCAAAGAAGCTTAAAGAAGCCAGCTTCACTAAAGATTTTGAATTTGAAATTGAAGAAGGTTCCAGGCGTGCATCCATAAATATCAGCGGCATGTGTGATAAAGGGGAGATACGGATAGAGATCACCCAGCCTTCGGGTAAAACATACACCGAGGTGCTTATCGATGAGTTCGGCTCTGTTAACTGGTCCAAGTCATTCACCATTGATGAAGAGGATGATTCAAAAACCGGTAACTGGGGTTTCCGGGTCATAGCAAGGGAAGCAACCGGCAATTTCAGGCTCTCACTAAGGAGTAATTGATATATTTTTTACCTGACCCACGTTTTTTTTCAGGCTCCGGTAACGGGGCCTTTTTTTATACCTGGCTCAAAGACCCTATACCTTAGCAGGAATATTACCTGAAACTAATATTTTAGTTTTAAAAATATATTTTCTATATTTACATTATATATTTATTTGGCCACCGTTGACAGCGTTCATCTCAAATACAGGTAAACCTACCTCTGCTATATGCCAATATAAATTAATTACCACTTAATATCCTGATAAGGTCATCGTTCAGATAGTAGACCTCCAGGCCATCTTTCTTTGATGACAGTATTCCTTCAGAAACAAGTTCTCCCATATATTTTGTAATGGTTGTCCGTGAGGTTTTTTTCATCACCTCACCAACTGTTTTTGCTTTAATATATGGCTGGCTGAATATGGCCTCATTGAGATCCCTGTTGTACCATTTTATTCTTTTTGAAGCATATTTATATGTTTCATCCATCTGATGAACTATATCACTGATTAAATTACTTGTATTTACTGATGTTTGCTCAACAGCATCAAGCATGAAAAGGATCCAGTTTTTCCAGTCTTTCCTCTGACTTACACCTGCAATATGGTAATAATAAGATTCTTTGTTTTCAATAATATAATCCGATAAGTACAAGACCGGCTGTAAAAGCAGACCTGTTTTAACCAGGTACAGCAGATTAAGTATCCTCCCGGTTCTCCCATTACCATCCTGGAATGGGTGTATTGCTTCAAACTGGTAGTGTGCAATGCACATTTTTATCAAAGGATCTTCCTTGCCGGGTTCTTCATCATTGAGGTATTTAATGAGGTTTTCCATGTAGGTTTCAATAATGCCTTCCCCACGCGGAGGGGTGTATGCAATATTACCGGGTCGCTGATCAGTATTCCCTCTCCTGATAATGACCCTGGCATGCGGTGGTCTTATTCCGAGCCTGGTTGATTTAATCTGCCTGAAGATGTTTATTATTGTTTCCAGACTGAATTTATGCTTATCTGTTATTGAATTAAATCCGGTCCATAAAGCCTCCCTGTACCTTAATACTTCTCTTGTTTGCTGATCGGTCTCTTCTTCTTTCCTGGGATCTGATATTGCCTTAAATAATTCATCTTCCGTGGTAAAGATGTTTTCTATCTCTGCAGAGGACCTGGCTTCCTGAATTGAGATAGTATTAATAAGCATGTATGGGTTAGGGAGAGTGATTATGGCATTATTCACCAAGGAAAGTGCCCTTGATGCAGATACAAGTTTCTTAAGAATATCCGGATCATCCTGAATCCCGCCCGCAGGGGGAAGCAGTGGTAAATCATTAT